>JABIQT010000686.1 GCA_018667995.1 Candidatus Latescibacterota bacterium | reverse complement strand
AATCGTCCTCCGGCATCCGCGCACAACCGTCTGAGAGACGCCTCGGTGATCCCATTCTCCACGGGTATAGCTTGGTGCATGACTATGTCGCCGCCATCGAACACATCGTTCATACTGTGCACGGTAACACCGGTTTCAACGTCTCCATTGCGGAACACCCAGAAAAGAGGATCTGGACCGCGATTGGCCGGTAGAAGTGACGGGTGGACATTCAGCGCGCTCTGCGAAGGTAGCGCCAACAGTTTCGGTGGGATGCGCCAGGGGAAGCAAGATACACAGAAGAAATCAGCCGCAAAGGAAGCCAAGATTTCATGTGTTTCCTCCGCGGCGAGACGTCCCACCTCGAGCAGTGGTATTTGGTACCTCTGTGCGATGAGTGGGACAAGCTCTCCTTGCGAGTCACCATCAACCCCACTCGCCACCCGGGTATCGCTGTCAATCGGAATCTGGCTCGAGATGTCCACAACCGTCGTACGTTTACGAAGCAACGGAGATACGGGCACAATGACTGCGGCGACATGAACACCACTATCGATTAGCACCCTCAGAGGAACGGAAGAGAGGATGCTGTAAGTACCGAAAAATACGACCACTGGAGGTCGGTCCAAGACGTTGCTCATTTTGTATCCTGGTCTTGACAACTCGCGTGCTCCGAAGTATATAGCAGGGCAACAAAACAGATCTTATAAAATACTGATTTTTCCGATAAATGACTAAGGAGTTCCTTCGATGGCCAGAATGGTACAGTGCGTCAAAATGGGTGAAGAGCTCGAGGGGCTGGATTTTCAGCCATTTCCCAATGACCTTGGCAAGCGCATATACGAGGGGGTCTCAAAGCAGGCCTGGCAGATGTGGTTGGATCACTCGGTTATGCTCATTAATGAGTATCGGCTTAATCTGGCCACGGCAGAAGCGCAGACGTTCTACGACGAGCAGCTTGAACAGTTTTTCTTCGGGGAAGGTTCGCAGTTGCCGCCAGGCTACCGTCCTCCGAAGTCTAAATAGTATCTTATGAAGACCCCCGGTGAAATCCTGCTCGTCTCCTGTTACGAGTCAGGTCACCAGCCGTTCAATCTGGCCTCCCCTTTGGGATTCCTCAAATCCGAAGGATTCCCTGCTGTCGGCATCGATGCTGCCGCAGAGAAAATCCCCTCCCATCGCATAAAAACAGCCAAATTCATCGGGATTTCTGTGCCCATGCATACGGCCATGTGCATCGGTGTCGAAATCGCCTTCCGTATTAAAAAGCTGAATCCACAAGTGCATCTCTGTTTCTACGGTCTTTATGCCGTCCTGAACGCCGACTACTTATTATCTCACCTGGCAGATAGCGTTATCGGCGGTGAGTTCGAGACCCCGCTCGTTAGACTCATTACGGCACTGGACGACAACAAGAAGGTCCCCCCTGATGTGAGAACATCTACCACGGTCGTCGAACCGTTTCTCGAAAGAATGACCTTCTCGGAATCCGATCGCCGTGGCCTACCTGAACTAAGTGAGTACGCACAGTTCGATAATGGTGATGCAACTGTGACCTCCGGATACACGGAGACGACCCGCGGATGCCTTCACACCTGCCTACACTGCCCGATTACGCCCGTCTATGCAGGGCGATTCTTTGTGGTGCCCAATCCCATCGTTTCGGCGGACGTCCGTAAACAGATCGCTTCGGGTGCAAAGCACATTACATTTGGGGATCCTGATTTCCTGAACGGTCCTGGTCATTCCCTTGGTATCGCGCGGGAGCTTCACACGGAGTATCCCCATGTCACCTTTGACATAACGACAAAGATCGAACACATATTGGAATTTCCCGAGATATTCCCGGAACTACAGAGCTTGGGATGTGCCTTCGTGGTATCGGCCGTGGAGTCCGTCAGCAAGTTGGTGCTCCGCAGGCTGAAGAAGGGGCATACTGCCAATGACATCGTCGCTGGGCTGGAGATCCTGAACGCTGCAGGAATCCCCATGAGGCCGTCTTTGGTGGCTTTCACGCCCTGGACCACGCAGCAAGACTATACCGACATGCTCACGTTCGTAGAGCATTATGATCTCATTGACCACATCGACCCTGTTCAGTACACGATTCGGTTACTCGTCCCACCTGGATCCGCGTTACTGAAGGAAACCGAGACCGCAGAATGGATCGGTCCACTGGACCAGGAAGCATTTCAGTACCGCTGGACCCATCCGGATTCGCTGATGGATGAGTTGCAAGTTCAATTAAATGAGCTGGTATCAAAGGCTGCGGGTGTTGGTGAAGACCCTTTATCCACATTTAATGCGATCAAGGCACGCCTCAAGGCGACGACGGGTCAGGAGACGGGCGTGGATCTATCGCTAATGAAGAAACGACAGCGTAGGAGGATACCACGGCTCACGGAGTCTTGGTTCTGCTGAGCGGAACCGACGGAGAGTCGGCAAGGCTCTTTTATT
>JABIQT010000754.1 GCA_018667995.1 Candidatus Latescibacterota bacterium | reverse complement strand
GACTCAAAGGTGTCTATACGATTGCGCCCACTCCTTTCAAGGATGATGGGGCGTTGGATGTGGAGAGCATCCCATTGCTCGTGGATTTTCTGGTGAGTGTGGGTATTGACGGCATCACGATTCTGGGTGTAATGGGAGAGGCCGGTAAACTACTGGATTCGGAGAGAGACGAGATCATCCGCGCAGCCGTTGAGGCATCGGCCGATCGGATCCCTATCTGTGTCGGAACTTCGCACGCGGGAACCTATGGATGTGTTGCATACAGTAGGCGAGCTGAGGAATTGGGTGCGTATGCACTGATGGTCGCTCCGCCGAAACTGGCAAGGGGAACCGATGAGGCCTTGATGCGACACTATCGGCAGGTCGCCGAAGCTGTGGATATTCCCATAGTCGTTCAGGATCATCCGACCAGTACCGGCGTGACCATGAGCGTTCAGTTTATCGCGGACATCGCCAAATATGATTCCAAGTGCCGTTTTCTAAAGCTTGAGGAGGAGCCGGCACCCAAGAAGATCAGCCAGGTGATGGCAGCGAACCCGGATGTCGAGATTTTTGGTGGACTTGGCGGTAATATGCTGCTTGAAGAGCTCAAACATGGTGCCATGGGTACTATGACGGGGTTTGCCTATCCTGATATACTCAAACTCATTCATTCACACTTCATGTCCGGCGATGTGGACGGCGCAACAGAGGCATTTTACAGGTATTGCCCTTTGATCCGATTTGAGAATCAGCCCGGTATAGGTCTCTCACTTCGTAAACACGTTTACAAAATGAGGGGCGCGATCCGTAGCGCGCAACCTAGGTCGCCCTACACACCGTTGGACGCAGAAACGCTGGCTGACTTAGACGACTTGTTGACGAGATTAGATCTATCGGGCAAATAAACGTGCTGCAAGAGGGGCGAGCCCTATTCAGTCCCATTCGAACAAGACGCCAAAGGCATCGTTGGGGCGGTTGTAAAGTAGGTCGAATGCTTCTGGTCCCTGTGTAAATGGAAATCTGTGCGTTGTCATGGCTTCCGTATCAATTGCGCCATTCGCGAGCAGATCCATGGCCCTGCGTGACTGTCGTGCTCCTATAGTCGCACCGTAGTATCCACCGATCAGCTTGCGTCTTTGAATTTTGCCGGACATGAGTGGCAGTGGTTCGTCTTCGTGGAGTCCTATTAGATGCAGGAGTCCGTCGACGGCCAGCATGTCCAGGCCCTGCTCAAATGCCTTGGGGCCAGCGGGGCCGCCAACTGCGTATATCACAATATCGGCTCCGATACCACTGGTTAATTTTCGAACCGCTTGTACTGGATCCTCGGATGCTGCATTGATGACGACATCGGCTCCCATGGATTCAGCCATGGCACATCGGCTGTCCAACGCGTCTACGGCCACGACCCGGACGTTGCTACTGGCCTTAACCACCTGAAGCATAAGGCTTCCGACGAGGCCCTGACCAAGTATCACAACGGTGTGATTGTCCTGAATGTCTTCCACGCCGACCCACGTCACAGCGCCACAACATAGAGGATGAAATGGGGCCTGTTCAAAGGACACATCATCCGCTATGGGTGTGACCCAGGCTTGGTCCTTGGGTGTGGGAATCAATGCCGAGCGTACTACGTATTGTGCATGGGGCGCCACAGCGACAACCCTGTCGCCGACCTTGAGGTGAGAAATTCCCTCACCCAGGGCATCAACGGTTCCGGCCAGCGAGTATCCCATTATGTTGGGGCTGACCGCGTGCTCCCGTGTATAACGCGCCCCCATTTCAGACCCGCGACTGATCAGACTGCGGACCGCTTTGACTCTTACCTCGCCGGGACCGGGTTCCGGTATGGGCGCTTCCTCAAGAATGAGATTGTATTTGCCTTCGGGCTTCGCGAAACGTAACATATCACTTCCTACGAACGGTACGAAAATCCGTACCTGGATTTAGTGAGACATGCGGCTGTAAAAGCTCCTGATTCTTCGACCGCTTTAGCGATTTGAAATAGCCAATTCAACATATATGGAATGCGGGGCCAAGCAAGGTTATTTGCTTGCTACACAGCATCAGGAAGTCATACCAAATGCCTCATGACGCGATCGGCCTTGTTTTCGCAGAAAACGAGTCCGTCGATCCGGCTCAGCTCAATGATCTTTACACTACAGTCGGTTGGGACAATGATCGGCGCCGCACCGATCGTGAAACCACAGATATGTTGCGGACCAGTTGCTATCACATCGCAGCCCACACCGTCGATGGCATACTCATCGGTTTTGCACGCGTCTGTGGGGATCCTTACGTCGTCCAGGTGCTGGATGTGATCACGCATCCGGATTACAGACGTCGCGGAATAGCCACACGCTGTATGGGCGGCGTATTGGGACATCTCCTGGCATCGGATTACGTTTCCGTGACATTGACGGACGGGAGTACGCTAGATGGATTCTATCATCGGTTCGGATTCAGACCGATTTCTCCGGACACGCCTTCTCGGGTATGGAACAGGCAGATCTCCGAGAACAATCAATAAGGAACTTAAATGCGGAGGATGCTAGCAGATACCGCAAATACCTTTTTTTAGCGGGACAGCCACAAAAGTCACAATCATTTACCTTAACTCAGGAGTTTACCATGCATTTTGTATCTAGAGTCTCTCTCTGTTTCATGGCCGCGGCGCTCGTCAACCTGGCTTGTTCAGGTGGAAGCGAGGATCCGGTAGCCATGTCCGAAGAGGAGATCGTCGCCCAGGCACAAGGTATTCATGATCGCGTCCTCACGATAGATACCCACGATGACATACCTTTCAATTTTGCCACGGAAGAGGTCGACCCTGGCATTCGAGGCGATCGTCAGGTAGACCTGGTCAAGATGGCTGAAGGGGGCTTGGACGCGGGATTCTTCATTGTCTACGTGGGCCAGACAGAGCGTACCCCTGAGAATTATGCCAAGGCCAAAGAAGACGCCATGACGAAATTCGATGCCATACACCGGATGACCAAGAAAATGCATCCGGACAAGATCGAGCTGGCCTATACGGCCGATGACGTCGTTCGCATCCACGCGAGTGGTAAGCTTGTGGCCTGCATAGGTATTGAAAATGGCTATGTGATTGGGAAAGACCTCTCGCTACTTGAGAAATACCACAGCCTTGGCGCTCGGTATATCACGCTCGCTCATGGTGGTCACAACGACATCGCAGATTCGTCGACTCCGAGAGAATCCCTGGGAGACGAT
>JABIQT010001087.1 GCA_018667995.1 Candidatus Latescibacterota bacterium | reverse complement strand
TTCTTCCAGTGTTTGCCAAGCGAAATCCGGCTGTGTTCTTCGAAATCAAAGCTCTCGACGACAGCCTGCCTAACCTGAGTATCACTTTCTTCTGATTGTATGCCGGCCAGCCGTTGAAGCGTAGCATCTCGGGCCTGCAGAATGTCAGTTGGGGAACTAATCTGGGCACTAGCAATTCGCCAACCCGGCATGGTAATTATGACAACGAAATACGCTATTCTCTTTATGTTCCACATAATGGACCTCCCTATAGCAATCCAATTACTGATCGGTCGCATCGTCCTCTAGACTGACCACGATATCATCATAATCGCCCTCAGACAAAGTATTTGTAGCATTCCCGTCTGTCAGCACCCCAATACCGACGGCACTCTTAGGAGGCTTCTTACCGAAGGTCAGCATGAAATCATCGTAGACGTTCACAGTTTCCGTAACCCACTGTCCAAGTTTCTCTTCACCTGATTCGAGCACGATAACGTTGGGACGACCTATGCCGTCACGGCGATGGCGTGTTCCGATAGGCAGTGTTGTGCTCCACACATACTTCAGAGTTTTGGGGATCCGGAAGAAATTCTGGTCAAGAACCACATAGAGCGCGACTGCGCTGTCATTCTTGGGTCCAATTCTCTCATCTCCCCCTTCCGGCAACACCCGCGCCCTCCATCTCCATGAGAGAACCTGGTGCTTACGCGGATTCCACTGATCCAATTTCTTTCGGATGATGATCGATGTCCCGTCATCCTTTGCTCTCAAGTATCGATTGCCGTCCTCTTCACCTATTAGATAGAGACTTCGGGCAATGTCATCGTCTCCGCGCCATGCCTTCCATCCGTCGGGGAAAGCCCCATCTGCAAAACCTTCAAAATCGTCTATTACAACTGAGTCTGTCGACTCCTGTGTCAGGGAAGACGCCGCCATTGCATATGCCGGCCCAAGCGCGGCCAGAAACTGCTGGACTGGCCTCATACTGATATTAGATGGTCCAGAGCGCGATTTGGTTGGTGTCATGCCGCCGCCTGTACTCCACATGCACCATCCAACAAGAAGAATGCCGGTGAACAGGAGGACGAACCTGGCCTTTATGTAGGAACGATGGTCGCTATTTCTAGTGGTGTGCATTACGTTTTTCCTGTTTGATGTGTCCGTTATGTATTTCAGAGAGGGGAGTCCGGCGTGATTCAGCCAGGCAATCCGCGACCTGTCGTGTGGTCCAGTACTGATTCCTTTATCTTCAGATTATATACGGCTTGATGATCCTCGTTCAACATCCGTGCATAGGCTGTATACGCTTCGAGCAATCCAGAGCTATCGCCGGATATGTCGAATGAAATACCCTCGGATGTCATCCACGCTTTAGCAGATCTGGTAGCTCGGTCACTATTCCTCACGTTTTCGGCCGCTTCTTCCATATCCCTGTATGCACGCTCCACTTCCAGAGCGACAGCGGATATCGCCTGTTGCTCCTTGCTCACCAGATCCTCGTATTCAGCCTTTCGAACCTGATGCTTCGCATTTGTAAGGCCGAAATTGAACGACTGCCGCAACGTCACTACGGCTCCTGCGCGGAAGAAATTGAACTGGTCGTTCAAAAATGGATTACTGAAATGCGGTCTGTGAGGCGCTGTGCCCCACTCCAACTTCCCGGCAAGCGCTATTTGCGGAAAGAAATCACTCTTTGAGACGCGTAATAGCGAGCGCCGCACCTGTAGTCCTGCTCGCAATTGCCTGACATCTGATCTCTCGGAACGCGCTCGATTCACGTACGCAGCCATCGGTTCAAGAGGACGCACTTCGGGCTCACCAGAGGGAATGACAATGTCAAAATCTACAGAAGGTGATATATTGAGCAACTGACGTAGGGCTGATTTGCCCAGCGCAATAGATTTGTCAGCTCTTGTCAGGTTCTTCTTCACCTCATACTCGTAGATGTCGATTTTGAACAAGTCGCTTTGCCCCACGTCATCCGAGTCTTCTTCCAAAAGCTCATTGACTCGCCTGCGAGCTTTTTTGACGTTTAAATCACCCTCGAGCACTACCTCGCGAAGGCCATGGGCAAGTACGATGCTGTGGTACAATCTCTTAATCTGTAGTGCGGTATCACTCTTCCTCCGGAGGACGCCGGCTTGCCCCGCAGCCAAACCTGCCTTCGCAGCATCCTGCGCACCGCCGATTTTACCGAACGTATAAATGGGCTGTACTACCTCCAAACTGGTACGCGAGAACACGCCCAGGTCCGAAAG
>JABIQT010000696.1 GCA_018667995.1 Candidatus Latescibacterota bacterium | reverse complement strand
TCCAGGTTGTCCAGCAGTTCGGGGCTGCTTGGGTAACCCGCAAAACGCACTTCTTCTGTATCATCGAGCAATGAGAAGAAGCCCTCGTGATAGCCGCTCTGATCAACGGCCACGATCCGCCAAAGAAGTGCATTGAGGGGCGCGGGTGTCGTCATAATCTCTGTATGCGGGATATTTTGTCTGCGCACCGCGGCCGCGGCTATATCATCTACATAGAATTTGGCGCCGACTGTAAATCCCAGGTACGCGCAACTCATTACAAGTCCGTATCCACTGATCCGATGGCCGAGAGTTTTGGATCGGGACAGGATCATGGCCGATAATACACCGGCCGTCAACCATACGGTGTACATAGGGTCGGCTACAAAGACAGTTGACCAGGTAACAGGATAGTCTGTAAAGGGCCACAGAATCTGTGTGCCATATACGGTGAAGCAGTCGAGAATTGGATGGGTCACCAGCGCCAGCCATACGGCCCAGGTCCATCGGTTTCGGTGCTGGCTTGTTGTGCTGTGGATTCTGGTGATCAACCAGGTGAGTGCGGGTGTAATTAGTGTAAGAAAGAACACGGAATGGCTGAAACTGCGGTGATACGTAAAGTTTTCCACGGGATCGTTGAATGGGATGAAGACATCGAGGTCCGGTAAAGTACCGACTATGGCTCCCCACAGAAGGGCCTTATTGCCGACTTTTCGACCAATTACAGCCTCGCTCACGGCTGCTCCCAATACGATCTGTGAGATGGAATCCAATGCCTTCTCCTGGGCTGCGGTCTACACGGAAATAATCTGCCAAAATATAAAACTTGCTATGGCTGCACAATGCGAATATGATGAAGTCACCTTATCCGGAAGCTCGTAAATACGTGTTTGAATGGGGGTTTTTCATGCAGTGTCCGAGATCCGATGGGACATTAAAAGAAGTTACCGTAGACGGGGTGACCGTTGATATCTGTGAGTCCTGCGGCGGCGTGTGGTTCGACGCGCAAGAGTTGGCGAAATTCGACGAAGCGCACGAGGAGTCCGGCCAGGAGTTGCTGGCCTTGATGGCGCAGTATCATTCCGATGGTCTTGATCATGCTGGGCTGCTCAAAAGTCCGAAGGATCCGAGCGTCACACTGGTTCGCCGCTATTATAGTCCGAAGGAAGAGATCGAGATCGATGAATGCCCCATCACCGGCAGTATTTGGCTGGATGCTGGCGAACTCGCCAAAATACATGATCTCTTTCCTTCCCAGGAGGACCGAAAACGGGCTTACCGGGACTTCGCCGTACGCTTCAAGCGCAGCGCCGATATAGAGAAAATGAAGCGAGAAGGCGGTCGTGGAAAGACGGAACGCGTCATGGGACTTTTTGAGTGGATATTCGGTAGGTGACCATGCACCCTGTGCGGCCCAATATCCTCTGGTACTGCACGGACCAGCAGCGATTCGACACCATCGGTGCCCTGGGTAATCCCCACGTGAATACACCGATCCTCGACGGCCTGGTTCGCGGCGGCACGGCATTCACCCATGCGTATTGCCAGAGCCCCATATGCACTCCTAGCCGTTCCAGCTTCATGACGGGTATGTATCCCAGCCGAATCCATAATTGCCGCAATGGAAACGGTTCCTTCCCCAACCATCCCCCATTAATCTCCAAGATGTTGGCAGACTCCGGTTACGATTGCGGTATGGCGGGCAAGTTCCATCTTCAGAGTTCCGGTCGCCGGACGGAGCCACGTCTCGATGACGGTTATCGATATTGGCGCTTCAGTCACGCACCTCGAGATGACTGGGCCCAAGGACACGATTATGCCGATTGGGTAAGGGAGCAAGGCGGTGACCTGGACGACCTCCGGGAGAGCGAGGGGCGTGTTCCGGCGGAATTGCATCAGACGACGTGGATCACCGAGTGTGCCCGGGAGTTCATTACTCAGGACCGCGAAGATCCCTGGTTTCTCACGCTAAACCCGTACGATCCTCATCCTCCCTTTATTCCGCCTCAATCCTATGCCGATAGATTTGACCCCGACAAAATGCCGGGTCCCCACTTCAGAGAATCAGACATAGACTTCCAGAAGCGTTTCAGCGAAATCGTTTTTCAAACCGAGGCGGCGCATCCGGACATCTTCAACGGTAGAAATGTTCAGGCACTGTACTACGCCATGATCGCTCAGATCGACGACCAGTTGGGCCGTATTCTCGACTGTCTTGAGGAAGCGGGACAGCGCGAGAACACGATCGTTGTGTTCACCAGTGACCACGGTGAGGCGTTGGGTGACCACGGATTGCTCTACAAAGGCTGCCGTTTCTACGAAGGTCTGGTTCGCGTACCTCTGATTTTCCACTGTCCTGGGCGTATCTCGGCCGGTATTGAGAGTGAGGCTCTCGTGGAGCTCATTGACATGTCTGCCACCATTCTGGAGATGGCGGGTGTCTCCGCTCATGACGACCAGCAGGGGCGGAGTCTGATGCCGATTCTGCGAGGTGACGCCCCGCCGGGTGATCACCGAGAATTTGTACGATCCGAGTACTTCGATACCCTGGATGCCCCTGAATACAGCGGTAAGCCGCCATCGTATGGCACCATGTATCGAGACCGTCGGTACAAACTCGTCTTGTATCACGGTCATGATCTCGGTGAACTCTACGATTTGGAGAATGACCCATGGGAGTTCAGTGATCTCTGGAACGATCGCGCACACCAATCCGTAAAGCACGAGCTGATCCGATCCAGCTTCAATGCGTCCATGTTGCAGAGTGTTGATGTCGGACCGCCAAGAATCGCACCTATGTAGTCCACAACAACCGGAGTGTCGTGATGATACCATCCCGCCTGTCCATCGTTACCTACAATATCTGGAATACCATGCGCTGGGACGTCCGCGAACCGGCACTTCGTCAATTTGTCGAGGTCTTTCGACCAGATCTGTTGTGTCTTCAGGAATTACGCCAAGAAACCCAGGCATGTCTCGATCAAGCACTGCCAGATCACGATCGTATTCACGACGATCTACCCGGTTGGACGTGTGAAAGCAATATCTACTGGAATAGCAGGTACTTTGAGGAGGTCGCACACGGGGTGGTAGACGTTGGTATGCTAGAGCCTGATCGCCGGTTCTTCTGGGTCCGCCTGTCCCTGGTAGGCCAGGACAGGACCATCTTCGTCTCCACTGCCCATTTTACATATCAGGGGCACCCCATCGAACGGGAGACAGGCCAGTCCCCTCGAATCGAACAGACTCGCAGGACCATAGATGCGCTCAAGGAATTGGTAAAGGACGGCGAGCCTGCCTTCTTTATGGGGGATCTGAATGATCCAGTGCATCCCACGGTTCTGATGCACGCAGCGGGTTACACCAACTGTTTTTCGGCACTTGGTATCCCACCTGTTCCGACACATCCATGCTATCCGACCACCAACATTCCGCTGGGCGCACGTACCACGCAGCAGACCATTGATTGGCTTTATGGCAATGCACATGCACGGCCTTTGGCGGCTCAGGTTCCGCATTGTTACTGCGGAGATATCGCTCCTTCCGATCACTGGCCGGTTCTGGCCGTGTACGAGGTGTAACTATACATGAGCATCTGGGTCGAGTGGGTCAAACAGGTTAAGGCGATCAGCCAGATTGGGAAGCAATTTTCGAAGGATCCGTATGATCTGGAACGGTACGACCAACTTCAGGAATTGTCCCATGAGATGTTCGCGCAACTTGGTGACGCGCCGAAAAAGAAGGTGGACGATTTCTTCATTCCGGATCAGGGATATGCCACGCCAAAGGTGGACCTCCGGGGAGCGGTCTTCGAGGAAGACAGAGTCCTGTTAGTTCAGGAGCGCGCTGACGGACTTTGGGCATTACCTGGGGGATGGGCGGATGTGTGTGAGCCGCCGTCTATTGGTGTCGTTCGAGAGATCTTTGAGGAATCTGGCTATCGTACGAAAGTGAGGAAACTGGCGGCCGTGAAAGACAGGGGGCTTCACCCTTTCAAGCCGCGCTATCCGACTCACATCTATAAAATGTATTTTCTCTGCGAGCTAGTGGGCGGCACGCCTACAGTGAACCTGGAAGTGTCCGACATAGACTTTTTCAATTTGGACGGACTTCCGGAACTCTCGGAGGGAAAAACCATAGCTGCTGATATCGCACTCATGTATGAGCACCATGTATCGCCCGAACTGGCGACTTACTGCGACTGATGATTGCCGAAACTTTAGGTTTCGCGGGCCGAGATTCCCAGGCTGCTATAGATCCCGTACTGCATCCCGTATCTCACGCAGCGCATCCATCTCAGCGACCGACCAGGCAGTAGTGTTCTGTGCGTGGATTCTCTCATCCCCAAGGCCGGCGGTTTTTGACATATCCACACGTGACATAATCATCTCCCGAATTTCATCTGCGTTGCTTAGACCTTCCATGATTGCCTGGTTGCCCACACTCTGGCCTTCTCCTCCTGTTTCAGCTCCGGCGGTCTCCACAACTACCGTAGAAATGTCGAAGAAATACTGAACGGGACCGCGTTTCACGTGCACATTCTGGACATTTTCGAAAGTAATGGTATGTTCGAAGATGATCCATATCCCTCTTCGGCAGCGCAGACTTCGATCGGTCATCACATACCACATGGTATCATAGCGCAAGTGAATCATGACATATGCGACGATGTCGGGCACGATTGCCAGAATAATAAATGGCAGAGCCAGCCAGAGAGCCAAATCCTGGGATGCCGAATACAGTGCTCCCCAACCGATCAGCAAGCCAACATCAATGAAAACGAAAAGGATCCAAAAATAGAGTTTCAGGTAGGACAGATAGCGCTCGGAGGGATGAAAGCTCGCAATGAAATCGCCTGGTTCTACGGGTAGATTAGGGGGGTGTTCAGGAACCTTGAACAGGCTGGACAGCATGCGCCATATTCCCCGGTAAACCCAAGCTGAGGCATTCTTTGTGTGCGGGTTCACGGGGCGTTGTGGCCTTTTTGTTTGATTTCACGCAGGGAATCTCGGATTTCAGTCAATATAGTGAGAGCGTCGTTGCCGACCGCTGTCGCGTGTATCTCACTTCCCTGGTCCGCTCGGGCACCACGCATACGGGCATATAGAAAGTCTCTCAGCGGCTCAGGGTTTCGAATGCCCTCTATGTTCATGGTTGCCCCGCTCGTACCTGAGGCCGTTTGAATGGGCATCTTGGCGAGTCCCATCCAGCGTTCAATCAGATTCCGTGTTACGTGAATATCCTGTATCCGACGATAAGTGAGATAGACCTCTTTGTGAAAAAGAAGCCCCCATGTCATCGATACGCCATCATCATCGAACCGATATCGCAATGTCCTGAAGCGCACGTACAACGGTATGAATACAAAGGGAAAGAAGACGAGAGAGATCAGAGAGACCAGGGTATAATAGGTTAGTAATGAGTTGTCGGGTCTCGTGATGGTGCGAGGGTCGCTAGAACTCATAGTCTATCCACCAGTTGGTTTCCTGCTCAGGAGGAATTGTGCGCTCGAGGAACGGTTCCCATGAAAAGGTCCTGCTGTTTCCCCAGATAGGAAAGAATGATGGTACGTAGCTACAAGTAGCTGCTACCAATCCGAGTTTGGGGTGTTTCTGTTGGATGACAAGGTTCGTGGCCGCTGCATGGTCGAGTATTTGATAGTACCCGTCCGACCATGGCCAATCCTTTCGCGTGATAAAGGAACTGGGAGCGATCTCATATCCTGGGTTGTCCGGTAAACATACAGCGATATTCAGTTTTATCAATTCGTTGGTGTCTGGATGTGGATAGAAGGGATGCGGGAACCAGAATAGAGGCACCTGTCCCCTTCCTGAATTCCTGACATTCGTATGGGATCTGATGGTTCGCCCATGAAGCGACACTGTTCTTGTGGTCTCGACCTGAAATCCCCTGAATTCCTGACGAGCAGTCATAGTGATTGATTCCGGACCTTCCACCACCTGCCAGGCGCACCACTCTTCCACCTTATTTGCCGTCAGGTCACAGACTCCTGTGCCAATGACGAGCGCCATGGAATCGGTAGCCGCAGCTTCACGAAGCGGACGCAGGTTGAAAGCATCAGGCATGCCCTGGCCGTCAAATATGTTGTAACTGTCGGGGTACGTGGGACCGGACATGAGGTCGCCATGTGTATGGTCCGCTACTTGAAAGATGTATCCGCCAGAGCAGTACCGAGTTCCAAGGCGTTCTCGGTCGGCGACTGGGTCCAGAACAGTGATGTCCAACTCGTCATTGCTGAGGGTGTACATGGATACTCCGAGATACAGAAAAACTGATTGTGGGTGGATGATTCCGGGTGACAGAAGCGGTGTGTGCAATAGATCTCTACGACGAGTGTGGCTGCCTTACTTTGAATGCTCCCTAAGATTGGGACCGGGATTTCCAGGCGCGCCAAAAAATCAGAACTGCCTGGTTGTCTAACTAGGGATATCGGACATCTTGAATCACCGGTTCGATATCATGTTTAGACTCTCACGGGCGGCCTCTATGGTGTTGTCCACGTCTTCTTCTGTATGGGCGAGTGATACGAAACCGCATTCGAGACGGGATGGCGCCAGGTACATCCCTCGGTCCAGCATATTCCAAAAATACGTTGCATACTGTTCCGAATCTGACGATGAGGCGGCATCGAAATCGAATACCTCCTGATCCGTGAAGAACCCACAGAACATGGATCCGACGCGGTTGAGGCGGACGGGAATCCCTGCATCTCTGGCGGCGGCATTCAAGCCAACTTCAAGCCGTTCTGATATCTCCTCAAGTCGCTCATACGTGCCAGGCTCTTTCAGACGAGAGATGGTTTCGTATCCCGCTGTCATGGCAAGAGGATTACCCGAAAGCGTGCCGGCCTGGTAAACGCCCCCGACAGGTGCAACCATTTCCATAATTTCGCGTCGGCCCCCGTACGCTCCCACCGGCAGTCCGCCGCCCAGAATTTTACTCAGCGTGGTCATGTCCGGCCGTATACCATAGAGCTCCTGGGCCCCGCCGAAGGCGACCCGAAAGCCGGTCATGACTTCGTCGAAGATCAGCACACTACCGTGCTTTTCGGTCTCCGCACGGAGCGTTTCAAGAAAGCCGGTTCTCGGGGGAATCAATCCCATATTTCCAGCTATGGGTTCGACGATTACACAGGCGATCTCGTCCCCACGGGCACGAAACAGTTCCTGTACGGATCTGGTATCGTTATAGGGCAGGCTCATGGTCAGCTTGGCTACATCGTTGGGTACTCCCGGACTGTCCGGGATGCCGAAGGTAGCCGCTCCTGAGCCAGCCTGTATCAGGAATCCGTCCCCATGGCCATGGTATCCGGCTTCAAATTTCACAATGATGTCGCGACCAGTGTATCCCCGCGCTACGCGGGCGGCGCTCATGGTGGCTTCGGTGCCCGAGTTGACCATGCGTATCATTTCAATGGACGGGAACGCCTCCTGGACGAGCTCCGCCAGTTTGATCTCCATCTCTGTAGGCATGCCGAAACTGGTTCCGTTTCCACACGCTTTTCTGAGTGCTTCGACTACCCCAGGATGACTATGGCCCAGAATCAGCGGTCCCCAGGAACCCAGGTAGTCAATGTATTCATTGCCATCAGCGTCGAAAACATGGGATCCGTCGCCCCGGACCATGAAGACCGGATTTCCTCCCACACGACCAAAGTTTCTTACAGGACTATTTACCCCTCCGGGCAGGATCTGTTGTGCTCTTTGGTAAAGTGTTTTTGAACGGGATCGGTCCATGTATGAGAATCACTCCTCTCGGCAGTTTGGGCAGACCACTTCGGTGCCCGATGAGATAGCGCTGCAGCGTTCACACTCATATCTTATGATGTCCAAATCGATATCGCGGCTCGAAAGAATACCATCCGCGCGCTCCTTCTGTAGACGCGGAGCAAGAAGTTTCACCATATCGGTCTTGTCGTCGGATGCGACCCGACGGCCGTCTTCCTCGATCTTGAAGATTCGACACGATAGACCCTCGCTTGTCAGATATCCTCGAAGACGGTCGCCATCCCGATCGGCGATGGTGACGTCCTCGTCCACATCGCCTGCTCGCATTCCGGTATCCGTATCGTGCGCGCAGAAATACTGGCCCATATGCAGGGAACCGCAACTGCCACAGACATGCTGACCGCACACTATGCATTTACCACGGGCCGCTGCATCCGTGTGGTGGAAGCAGAGAAGGGTTTCAACAAAGATTGTACCACAATGCTTGCAGCACAGATCATCGGCTGCCACGGGTTCCTTGCATTCATCACAGACAAAATCGTCTTCCTCTTCAGGCCTCGCCACGAGTGGGGTTCCACAGTCCGGGCAGACAGTTTTTCGTCGATGATCATACTCACAGATCGGGCAATACGACATGACATCTCCACAGTGATATTAACGCATAAATCTGAATTTAGGGATCATCCATGCCATGGTCTTTACGACGCTCTTCGCAAAATCCAGGCTGTAAAGGTCGTTGGGGCTGCGATCCATGACCAGGTTCTCAAGTGTATCGCCGAGGCGGTTAAGATCATCGTCGCTGAGTTTATAATATAAACGCCGTAACCGGGCATGCAGACGGTAAAGGTTGCCAGACTCTTCAAACCATTTACGATCGTAGGCTCGCAAGCTCCGTTCTGATACGTCACCGCTTGCGAGTCCGTCAGCAATTGTCCCGCCCGCCAAAATCCCAGCCTCCATGGCATTGACGATTCCACCGGCCGAAAGCGGATTTACCTGGTGGGCCGCATCGCCTACCAAGGCGACGTTGTCTGATACAAATGTCTTCAGGGGCCCACCAATAGGGATGCCGCCCATGACCATTTCGACGGAACTCGCATAGGGAAACCGATCTTGGACGAATCGGTCGAGGTAGTCCAGGGCTTTCAGATCCTTCTGACATGATGGCGACACACAGACACCGACATTGGCTGTGCCTCCCGCCTTTGGAAAGACCCAGAGATAGCCACCAGGTGCGATCTCATTACCGAAATAGAATTGAAGTACATTAGGCGGCCCGTCTATCCCGGTAAGCTGATACTGAACCGAGGAAAATACCTTAGTCAACCCCAGCGCTGTTTTCATCCCCGCCCATCGCCCGACCATAGATTCAACACCATCTGCTCCGACTATTGCCCTTGCGTCAATTTTGTGTTCGCGACCCATATGGCGGACCGTCAATCGTACACCGTCACGCACGCGCTCGAGACCCATTGCTTGTGTCTTGGTCCTTACCTCAGCTCCCGCATTCGCTGCCGCTATGGCTAGTGCCTTGTCGAAGCGTTTGCGATCGACCATCATGCCGCATTGGGGAAAATCCTTACGCAGTTGTTTGCCATTCGGTGGATAAAGCCACACCTCATCGAGATCGTGATAGACCCATGATTCATCCACCGGAATGAACCGCGAGATCACGTCTCTTGGACCGACGACCTCGGCACATCGCACGGCCGCACCGATCTCCTGCCTCTTCTCGAGTAGAAGCACCGAGACGCCGCGGTCAGCAAGGGATTTTGCGGCCATCGAACCACCTGGTCCGGCGCCCACGACCACCACATCATACTGGTCTTTCATGGTCCACACTTTTGAGGGCTCCCACAGGGCAGAACACCACACAGGCGTTGCACATGGTGCACGCGTTCGAAATGATCAAGTTCACCTCGGCCAATTCGATGGCATCATCGTGACAGACCACTACACACCCGCCGCAATAACCGCATTTTTCCGAGTTGACGTCAATGGGCATGGAATACTCGACTTTGTTCATTTATAAACCAGGTCGTTCACCTGGAAATTTGTAATTTCGCTGCTACATTCCACGGCCCGCGATACGAGTTGATAGTCGCACCGGCTCGGACACCGCAGCTACCGTCCATCAGGACATTTCGTTTTGTGCCGTGTGTCATTTCCGAACAGAGAGTCTGCAGTAGGACCGTCTCAGCCGAGCAGACAGGTATGTCTTCTGCGATAAAGGCTGCCCGTCTCTTTTCGACGAACATGATACCCTTCATAGGCTCTCCACGCATGAAAAACAGGTACAGCCGAACTTAGGCTCTTAGCATGAAAAGTCAAGCCGAAAGGCGGCCACCAGTCGAGCGTGAGAATGCTGAAAAACGCCGGC
>JABIQT010000569.1 GCA_018667995.1 Candidatus Latescibacterota bacterium | reverse complement strand
TTAATGACATAAGCAAATCTAACCGTTGGATGGAAATCCAGGTGTCTTGGGCCTCCACCTGCTCGAACTTGAACATATGCCGGCTCGTGAGCTGTCAAGCGGGCCGTTTCGGGCTCAAGCTGATATATCATGATCCTGTCCATGCCCAGATCCGGTACAAAGGCATACTTGTTGGCAGGATCGGTGATAATCATGTGTGCGTGAGGTCCTTCCTGCCGGTTGGGATCAACGCTTGATCCCTCATGCTGGATGAATGTAGCACTGTCTCCCAGGCTACCATTCTCAAGGACTGGAAATGCGCTGACCGTTCCTGAACCATAGTTGGCCACAAGAACACTGCTTCCGGTGCGATCAACCATGATAGAGCACGGCAGGCTCCCCCCAGATGGCTTCCGGTTGATCTCTGTCAACTCTCCTGAGCCGGAAGCCACCGCAAACGATGTTACACCGCCGTCCTCATTTTCATTGACGGCATAGAGATGTCGATTGTCGGGAGAAAGAGCGAGAAACGAGGGGTTTTCTACACCGGCTATGTGGCTCTCGTAGGTTAGCTCCCCTGACGACATGTTCAGATTGTAGACATAGATTCCTTCGCTACTACCACCGGTGTAGGTCCCCACATAGACGCGCATTGAATCAGGCATAAATAGAATAGCTCCGTTTGGCTAAATGAAATAGGCCGCATAAGTTTGAATCACGATTTTCCCGTCCCTGATTACAAATGTATCGGTACCCAGCGGTGCTTCGGTGCCGGAGCACCAGACGATAAAGGCGACTTCACCGTCACAGACCTGGTGCTTCATGTCGAATTTTTCCATAAAAGTGTCGGACGCCTTCTCAGAAAAACGTTCGAAGAACCCGCGGATTGCCTCCAGCCCTATCATGGTTCCGTCCACTGTGAGGAGGACTGAGTCCTCGGTATAATCACTCAAGATTTCCCCCATATCTCCTGCTCCTACTGCCGCCAAATGGTGTGCCAGCGTTTCTTCTGTCTGATTGCTCGACATGTACTACTCCTTACTCTCTGTGGTGTTTGCCAGTATCGATGATGATCAACTGGATGCGTCCTTCAAGTGTCGAAACGTATCCATAAATGCATTCAGTCGACTTGGATCAAGGCGTTCCAGGAAATCTCCTTCACGACGGAATGTGGAACCCGTGATGAATCCGTCGGCTATTGGAAAATATGTGCCCACATTCTCAGCCGTCATCCCGGATCCGATTATGACGGGCAGTCCAGTGGCGGCTCGTACTTGCTTTAATTCCTCTATGTCTGGCGCTTCTGCGGTACGAGGCCCCGTCACAACAATTCCGTCGGCCAGGAAGAATTCGGCCTGCTTGACTTCGTCGGTGATATTAAGATCACCCGTCAGAGCATGTGAACAGTGCTTCTTCTTTACGTCCGCAAGAAACCTAACATCATTATGCCCCAGCAGATGCTTATGCCTTTGGAGTTTTCCCGCGCATCCCTCAATTATACCGGCGCCACCGACATGTGCAAAGACATACCCTTCGACCCTGACAAAATCCAATCGGGCTTGAATGGCGATTTCGAGAGCCGTCATGTTCGCGGCCTCGAGTACCTGGATTCCCACTATGCCCGGGAACGTCTTCTTGACCTGAATCGCCAGGTCTGTCATCAGGGCTACCGCGTCATCCGGCAATGGTGGTTGTACATACGGAAGGTCGTGACTGTTCTCAATGACCACACAGTCAACCCCGGCGGTCGTGTAATAGTCAAGATCTTGCAGAGCTTGCGACACGATTGCATCATCGTCGCCTCCATAGAGCGGGGCCCCAGGTAGGGGGGCAACGGCTATCATCGCGGCCAGGAACTTGTGCGGGAACACGGTCGGTACCTCCTCAATCCATTATGATGTTGACGGTCCAGCGACCCAATGGCGGGCCTAATGGCCCGGGAGATCCTATATGGCCCAGTATTTCCATAGATCCTCCGGCACTTCGCTACGGAACTCGAGTTCCGGTGTCCTGATATGGCTGAATCTGACTACTACGGCGAACCGTGGGCTTGGGCGACTGTTGGGTGAGCCGCTATGACACGTGTAGGAGTGCCATAGCAGCAGATCTCCCGCCTTGGCGGTGAACTCCTCCGGGGCGGCTTCCGCCTGATCCGTGAAGACAGACCCCTTCCCAGCTTGTCGGAAACTGCCATCTACTTCCGAAGGATTACGAAGCAAGTAGGCATGGGTAGACTTATGACTCCCTGGCCAGTAGACAAAAGAGCCGCCGTGGGATTCTACGTCGTAAAGGTATGTAGTCGCTCCCAGCATAAAAGGCGCCCATCCGTCGGGTGGTGGATATCCATCGATGTGCCCGGCAGCCGGCATTTGCCAGGGCTCC
>JABIQT010000565.1 GCA_018667995.1 Candidatus Latescibacterota bacterium | reverse complement strand
GTGGATCCATAACGCACATACCGAAACAGATGCCCTGCCTTGAGATCGGCTGTCCGGATCTGGCTTCCACCGGGATCGTCCTTGGTGTTGACAAGCAGATCAATGGACAATCCCGCCCGCAGCTTCCCAACAGCAAGTTCCGGGTACAGCGTGACGGTTGCATAGTTGATGGCCTGCCCCGTATCGCTTGACGCAATGCGCGTCCAACCGAGGCCTGCACGCATTCGGCCGACGGCACCATCACCGGAGACGACCAGATCGGGCGTGCCATTCCATAATTGTGCGGAACAGGTCGCAGGTAATGCGACTGTGCTCCAAATCAGGACTATGACGAAGAAGGAGGTACGTATTGGAGGTGGCAGAGAAGCAACTCCGAAGATGGAATCTATGGATCCAACACATGGGACCTTATACAAATCCATCCGGAAATCAGAACTAAGCGGTGCCGGCGGCGGCCGTCTGTTTCCGCTTACGTTGTTCAGCCTTGCGGAATCGCTTACGCTGGTCCTGATCCTTGAGTCGTGCAAGGAGGAAGAATCCCAAACCACAAATCACCAGGCTGATGCCCTGATTGAGAGATATCGGGATCCCACCGATTGAGGTAATGACCATGCTGGATTCGTAGTACCGGAAGACGTCTACGATTGACCGGATAATCGGCTCGATGATCAACAGGATGCCGAACAGATATCCGTCGAAGCGTTCACGTCTATCCAGGGCCATCAGAAGGGCGAAAAGTCCGAAGGCCAATACCGAATTGTATACCTGAGCCGGATGGAGCAAGGCATCGGGATAGAAAGCTCCTGCAGCACTATGAGCTGGGAAACCGATTCCCCAAGCCACATCCGTTGGTGTACCAAAGCAGCAGCCGTTCAACAAACATCCGATCCGGGTAATCCCGATACCGAGAGCTATGGAGGGAGCAAAGGCATCAGTCGCACGCCAAATCGGTAGTTTGTGCCTCCGCAGGTACCACAACGAGGACACGACCGCACCGATGAAGCCACCGTACATGGTAAGGCCCGTCAAACCAATGGAACCAGAACTCTGGAAGGGACTGATCATATCCAGCGGGTGGGCGGAGAATTCCTCCCAATGGGGAATGACGTAAAGGAGCCGAGCTCCGGCAATGCTAGAGACGATAACGATGAGGCAGAGATTGACCATATGTTGGTGTTTCAGGCCTCGCTCCTCTGCTCGATGCAAAGCCAGATAGATGCCCGTGAGAAAGGATAGGGCAAGCATCACCCCATATCCTCTGATTACTACGGGGCCGATCTCAAAAAGAATTGGGTACATAGTTCACCTGTAAATTAACTCCAAATCAGTCAAATAGGGATACACGAAAGCGAATAGATGGGTTCCTGAAGCTCACGCCTCCGATGTAGTCAGTATTCATACTTTCGACACCAGACGTTCAAGAGTAAACCGCAAAGAATCATATTCGTCAACAGAGAAGATCCGCCATAGCTCAGGAAAGGAAGCGGGACACCAGCCACAGGTAGCAATCCCGTGGTCATCCCCACATTCATCACCACGTGAAACGTCAATACAGCCACGCATCCGGCAGCAATAAGGCTCTGGTACCTTCCCTTGACGTTAGCGGCCACATGTAGACCACGGACAATCAAAATGTAGAAGAGCCCGAGCACCAGTACAGAGCCCAGAAACCCGAGTTCTTCACCAATCACTGAGAAGATAAAGTCAGTCTGTTGCTCAGGCAAGAATGCCAGTTGGGTCTGCGATCCTTCCAGCAATCCTCGGCCGACCAGACCTCCTGATCCTATGGCTATCTTGGACTGGATGATCTGATATCCCGCCCCGAGCGTGTCAGACTGAGGATTTAGAAAGGTTTCCACACGAAGCCGCTGGTAGTCGTGCAGGGAATTCCAGAGTGGCTCCGTCGTAAGTCCGACTCCAATATGGACGATGAGTAGAATAGCGCTGATTATTGGTGGTGGACGCGCAGCATAGATCAGAGCGAAAAGAGAGAGCATGAATAGGGTCCAGACCACCCAGTCAAACCCACTGATCACAGTTACCAGTATACTTGCCACAGGGGAAACAAAGAGGAGCAGCTCAAGAATACCAAAGCCGGCCCAATACAGCATGAAGCAAAGAATAGCCCCGAAAACCAGGGATGTACCAAGATCGGGTTGTTTCATAATGAGCGCGACAGGAAGACCGACAATCAGACAAGCTCCTATCAGTATTCCAGAGCTGTGAACGCTTGGCCGGCGCCGTTCCAGATACAATGCCAACGCCAAGATCACCACGATCTTGGCGATCTCCGATGGCTGAATCCCAACCGGCCCCAGTCGGAGCCACCGACTGGACCCCTTAACGGCACCAGTCGTGAGCGTGAAGGTCAGGACCGCGATTATTAGAATAAACGCTGGTACCGTTATAGCCTGTAGGAATCGCGTCGGGAGCTTTGCGGCCACATACATGGCGATCAATCCACAAACAAACCAACCAGACTGCATCAGATGTTGCGAAGTGCGTGCAGCAGCTTGATTGTGCGTGGCACTATAGATCATCAAAATGCCGATTAGAGCAAGCAGCCCTGTCACAATTACGATCGGACGATCCAAGCGTTCGCTGGTAGTCAATATCCAGATCCTATTCCGGGTGGTAACGAAGCCAGTTTATTATCAGGATTGTCGATAAGGTGGGACTCGATGACCTGTCGAACCATGGGGACGGCTATGCCATGCGGCGCATTTTCAATAATTGCTATCACCGCAATAGTAGGTGCTTCGGCCGGAGCGTAACCGACAAACCAGGAATGATCTTCTCCATGCGAGTTCTCTGCCGTGCCCGTCTTACCAGCGACCTGGAACCCTCGAATTCGCGCTCTCGCTCCCGTACCCACATTTACTACATTAACCAAGCTCTGTTTGATATACGCCATGGTTTCCGGCTTTACGTTAAGCGTGTCGCGTACGCTGGGCGAGGCAGTCAGAATCTTCCTTCCTTGCGGCGTCTCGATCGATTGCATCACATTGGGGACGAATATGGTGCCGCCGTTGGCAACAGCTCCCATGAGTGTGGCCATCTGTATGGGTGTCACAAGTAGCTCCCCCTGGCCGATAGCGAGATTCAGCATCTTACCTCGGGTCCAGACCCTGCCCTCACTACCATCGAAATAGCTCATATCCGGGATAATGCCCGGCAATTCCTCACCAATATCAATGCCGGTCTCTTCACCGAGGCCATACATTTTCGCGTATCCAGCCCAAGTATCGAGCCCCAACCGTAAGCCGAGTTGATAGAAATACACGTCACACGAGTTTAATATGGCTCCATTCAGGTCCAATTTGCCATGACCCTTGTGCCAGCATTTGGCCCAGCGATTGCCAATCTTGTATCCGCCTACACAAGCCTGGTACGTTTGGAATCGCGTGCCGCCCTGCGTCAACTGTTGCTCAAGTCCTGCCGTTCCCGTAACGATCTTCATGGTCGAAGCGGCAGGATAGAGGCCTCTTGTCGCTCGGTTCAGCAGTGGTTTCTTTGGATGTTCGTTTATGGACTTCCAGTCTGCAGGAGAGATCCCGGTCGGAAACAGATTTGGATCAAAATTGGGCTTGCTGACAAAGGCCAGCACGTCACCATTTCGCGGGTCAATGGCAATAATGGACCCCGCCAGGGAATCCGGGATAACCCGTTCCGCGGTCAGTTGGACCCTCGCATCTATGGAGAGGTAGACATTGTCCCCTGGAATTGGTTTCAGTGGCGCAATGCTTTCCAGGCGGCCGATTTCCTGTCCACGAGCATTTACTTCTACGTACTTAAGTCCATTTTCCCCCCGTAGATACGGCTC
>JABIQT010000593.1 GCA_018667995.1 Candidatus Latescibacterota bacterium | reverse complement strand
GTGTTTATCTGATCAATAAGATCTTCATAAGAATCTCCACTCAACGGATGCTCGGCCTGCGAGAAATTCCTTAAAGACAGACAATAGGCCGCCAGGGGTTCAGCATCTGTGACTTCCAGGCTGTCCTGGTACTTGACGAGCCGGACGTCTGAAAATTGTTTCTTCAACAACTGAGCACCGGTCTCCAATGGGAACTTTTCTGTCATTGTTCGGATAGGTCGGCGTGCCATATGCGTGGGTATGAGACTAAAAATCTCCTGCATATGGTCCTCTCCGTTTGTAGCAGCGTATAGACAACCGCCCGGTTTCAGCAATCGTCGCAGATTGGCAATTGTTCCAGAAGGCGAGGCCATATGATACAACATATGGTTGCCCACGATCACGTCAAAGATCCCCTCCGAGAAGGGCGGGTTCTGCGCGTCACACACAGCAAAATTACACGCTTGGTCCTTTAGGCGGGATCTAGTTTCTGAGACCATCCCAATCGAGAAATCAGATAGGGTGATTTGAATATCTGGGGGCAGACGATCTTGATTTGCAAACCAGAGTTTCCCCGTGCCACATCCTACCTCGAGTGCATGGCAGTTTGATGGGAACGTCATCTGGTCGAATATCCAGAGGCTGAAATCATATGGATTGGTACTGAACCTATCGTGCAAGTCGATGCGCGCGTTGAGATGGACTGAGGTACGATACTGGTCTCTCAGGTCAGTCATGGCCAACCGTCTGCAATCTGTCTGTACGACATGCCACGATCCTGTTCATGCCAATGGGGTGCGGGTCATGGTCCAGAAAGGTATTGAGCTTCTGGGTTCCACTCCTGCTACCAAGATACGAAAGCCATGGTGGGTGTAGAAGGCCAGGTTCTCTTCCACGAAGGTCTCCAGGTAACAAGGCGTATCTGTTTGGTCTGATACTTTCAGGATGGGCTGTAGCAGAGCGCCGCCTATTCCTTCGCCCTGCCTGGTCGGATCTACTCCGAGAATGGATAGATACCAGTGTGCCAGCGGAACGTCGCGTGCTCTTTCGATACTCAGATGGGCAACCATTCCGAGATAGCGCTCGAATCCTTCGAGGCCGAATATATCGGGCAACCTGTCCATTCCCGCCTCTGATCTTTCTTCGGGCGTGAGTCCGCGCCCGGGAGCCGTCCAGACGGCCACACCAGAAAGGGGCATGCCGGTCCCGTGGACGGTATCCATCAGACAGCTTGCCTTTACATAGATGCAGGCATATTGGTTCAGCTTTTCCTGTCGCGTAGCGGCGTCAGGGAGAATGTAGCGGAAGAATGGATCTGAGTAAAAAGCACGGGCAAGAATACGACCTGCTGAAGCGATCTGTTCGGTGCGGAGTTTGATTGCTGTATTCACTAACGTCCAGCCCTCTGATTACGGAATTCTGTACTGCAGGATTCTGGGAAATGAGGATTCGAGCACGATTCGCCGGGTAGGATTCCGATTCCTGAATGACTGATTCCCGGCCCAGGGGACGATGCGCCCCACAAGTGTCCGGTCGGGGGATCTTATCGTGTTCGGTCCTCTTTTCGTGCGGCCTGGACAGCGTCGTCCAATCGTTGGAGGAACTGAGATCGATCGCGTTTGTCGAAGGGCGATGGTCCCCCAGTGATTACTCCTGTTTCGCGCAGATGGGACATCAGCTCCCGGTTGGCCAGGTCGTTACCTATGGTATCTCTTGTGAAGACACGGCCCCTCGGACTCACCACCTTGGCCCCTTTTTCCAGCGCACGCGATGCAAGGGGGATATCTTCAGTGATTACGATATCACTTCCGGACACCCGTTCCACGATGTCATCATCTGCGGCATCGAAACCATCGTCCACTACGATAAGTTCGACTCGGCCTTCTCGCGGAATCCGCATCCATGTGTTCGAAACGACGAATACTTTCAAGTCGTATCTATCCGCCACACGGTAGATTTCCTGCTTGACGGGGCACGCATCGGCGTCTACGAATATGTCAGGCATGGGATACTCATTTCTATGCTATTTCTGTTACAAGCTGGTTTGAGAAGTGAATCTCTGTGAATCGCTCCGGAATGTGATTGTCCGGATCGCCCACACGGTTCCAGGCCCATCCAACGTGGGTCGCCTTTCCTCCCAATTCCAGCTTCTCGTAACGAGCCAGGCAGATTTTCCACAGATCACCATCCTGAGGGGGCAAGGATCGCCCATTGGCGAGATGCTTCATTCCCGCCCATGGAAAACCGATTTCTACGGACCACCCCTTATCAACGGTGCTGTCATCATTGATACTGCCGTCCACGTGCACGGCAGATACCAATCCCGGAAAATCCCAATGTGGGAACGCCCACCGGTTTCCCCTTGGATGAGTACCGCGCCAGAAGGCTGCCCCGCGTCGGTCGTTATTTCCGCCGAAGGAGCCCGCCTTGCCGCTGAAGAGATCGAACTCTGGAATGTCGAACGTCCCGTCTCGTTTATAGGCGTCCTGCCAGATAAAAAATACCTCGTAAATGGTATTCAGGGCGTTAAGCTCAAACTCGTAATAGGTATCGCCACCATCGATAAATACCTCGATGTCGTTTTCCATGAAGATAATATCATCACGATTCGTGAGTTCTGCCCGTACGTGGGGTTCCTCGATCCTGAAAGATACATACAGGTACTGATCATCCCACAGGAGTGATGACCGAGTATCGTGGAGTGCGGGACCGCCGCTGACGATGTCTACAAATCGGGGAGATTCGGGTGCGGCGCGCCAAGCGGCTTCTTCAAGTCTGCCATCTATGGTAATCGGCTCGGGCGTGCGGTAGCATGTGTAACTCGCAATCTCATTTGATGAGAAGGGCTTTACTGACATTTGGATTCCTCAATGAATCAGTATTATGAAGATCATGATGTGGTGGCACATTCATGGTGATCTGATATGGTCACGGCACACAAAATTCGTGTATCCAGATGGGTACCGAGGCACAGACGGTCTCGTACCGCAGTCACACAGCTATTTCACACAACACTGGCTCGTAGCCGTCTGCGTATCGCATCATCCCCAGATCATTCGGATGTGAGCCGTCGGTCGCCCCTTCGCCGTCACTTCCAAGAATGTCGTCACCCGCCAGATAGTAGAGGCCAGTCAAGCCTTCTGCTTGCAGTTCCTCATAGGCGGTGCGGAGGCCCGATCGACGTTCTGTATGGACTTCCATCTGCGATCGGATAAACGGCGCATTGGTAAATGTTCGGTCTTCTACGAGTAGAATAGGGGTATCAGGATGGGCACCCCGAATTTGCCGTACCAACGGCTCCGATCGTTCTTTGACCAAATCGGGTGTCATGTTGGGCAGGCAATCGATCACGTAAACAGAAGCCTCCAACTCCGTCAGGAGCTCAACGATCTCGGTCTCCATCTGTCCGTTTCCGGAGAAACCGAGATTGATCGTAGGGCGCCTCAGCCGGCGCCCGATTATGGCAGGAAAGGCCATGCCGGGCCGCGACGCACACGCTCCATGGGTGATAGATGTGCCGTAGAAGACCATTGGTGGCTCCGTGCGCGGTGACTCAGACGAGAACAGGGCATCCCGAGATACACCAATTTCGAGCGTTTCAACACCGTTATACAGCGGGAGATATATGGTATAGCGACGGGAGCCGTCAGCCAGATTCTGGGCTATAGCCTGGTCGATGGTCTGTGACTCAGGCGCGACTACAGATACCCACCGGTCAACACCATCGGAATTCTCCGCATAGAGATCGAGGCCACTCACTCCGGATGCTGGCATATGTGCCATGGCCAGTCTTTCGTTCAAGAGCTTGTACCGAACGTGTATGGACTCCGCATCCGTTTCGAACCGGACACACATTCCCGCAGAGTGCCTGGACAGGTCCCATACCGGGTCTCTCACGCTGCCCCTGGCCCGTCCGGGGAATCTGTCATAGTATCGTTCTGTGTCGGACCATCCTTTACCTTCTACACCCCAATCTTCCACATTGTGCCAGACCAGGTCAGATTTGTTATCAGGTGCTGCAGCAGCTGATGGCATGATGATGTACCATATGTTATGGGTGAATAGTTCTGGAATCCTCTGGGTCGCCCCCAAAAAACTCCATCAGGCATGTAGGGCAGTACCGATATTGTTTGATCGAACATGACGATAGATCCACAGCGAGAGGATAATATATCCTCCTTGAGACCTGTTGACAAGTAACTGAGGAGCGACTAGAACTGACCAAACCAGTCACTGGCTATACTCTTGCCCTTGGCCCAAGGTTCAGCGAGCAGACGCAGCGACGACAGATCGGGTCTGCTGATACCTTCAGCTGCTTTCGGAAGCGAATGGCCGCTTTAGAATTCAGAATTTCATCGAGCGTGTTACTGTTGATATTCCCCAACGACTCATGAAAAAAGCAAGGGCGCACAGTGCCGTCAGCTTCGACTACGGAGGATACCCATGGCGCGTTACACCGAACCTTAGGAAAATCGCCCTGACCGTTAACGGCTGCGTAGTATTCAACAATTCGGGTCAGTTTTTCGGGAGATTCCGCGACAAACCCGCTGGCAAAGGAGTCTTGATTCGCGTCTATAACCTCTGCCAGTATGTGCCGAAATTCTGAGACCTCTGACTGCGTCAACGTGACCGTTTCGCTGCGGGCATCGTTCCAGCCATCCTGCCGGTTGAATGCTTGAGACGAGACATCGGCGCCGAGGAAGGATATCTGACCGAGCCTGAGCACGCGTGCGGTCTCTATGATGTTTGGGAGATCGCGAAAGTTTGCTTTCTGAATGACACAGCGCGCGGAAATGGGGAAATCTGATGATACGGATTGCACCGCCGAGACTCCGTTGGACAGTTTCGCAAAGCCACCGGGCAGATTGCGAATAGCATCATGCACTGGGGGACTTCCGTCCAATGAGACGATCAGATCCGTGCAGTGTTCCACGATCTCCGCGGCAAACTTCTCCAGAAGGAGCCCCGTGGAGTGGACGGTGACGCGGAGGCCCTCGTCACGAAACAGCTTGCAGATGTCGAAGATGCCTTGGTGCATCAGAGCCTCACCGCCCGAGAGCAGGACCCATTTCACACCGAGTTTGCGTATTTCATTCATATTAGAGCGAACCTGTTCGGTCCTTATTTCAACCAATTGATCGTTGCCGCGCCAGATGTCGCACATGATGCATCGACAATTGCACCTGCTGTGCGGAAACAGCACGAGAATCGGCATGGTGTGGATTCGATCAGTGAGAAGCGTCAGAGATCTATCTATCAGGTTGGCTGAGGGCATTGCTCGTTCCGTATGTGACGATTCGGATTTCAGGGGATCAATCGGGCTAAATGTGGCCCAAGATTTGTAGATAGTTTCCTGGGTAGAATCCGCCAAAGACGAGATGCCGCCCGCATGGTAGGATCAGAAGCGTCTCGGACTTCTACCACCCTATTCCCGATGGTCTTTCTGTAGTACCACAGCGGTTCTGCCACGCCGCCCCACTGGCATTTGAAATGCAGCGAGCCAGAACCGGCGGGAGACCGGCCGAGATCTAGAGAGCGATATCCATTCAGGCAGGCATACTCTATAATCTTCCAATAAAGCAGATTGTTCGGCCGAAGCGCATGCGCCCACTCAAGGGATCCTGCCCAGGGAAATCCTATCCATTTTTCCGAATGCATGACAATCGCGCTGGCCACAGGTTTCGAGTCGGAGCTTACCACGGCAATCGCCGAATGAGATGGGTAGGATAGCAGTACTTGCTCGAATAGCCTACGGCAATGTGGCGGGGAACCAAGGCGGTGCATGGTGTGGGTATAAATATCGAAAAACACGTCGAGATCTTCGATGCCTGCCCAACGAAACTGCAGTCCGCCTCTCTGGGCGCCCTTTACCTTTGTTCTGACGCGGCTCTCGACTCTCTTACGCCAAACGATGTCTGGGTCCGGATCAAGGGCCAGCTGTACGTTCATATAGGATTGCACTGGTTGCCAATTCCAAGGCTTCTTGCGTGCTTCACGCAACTCAATGGCTTCAGCACCGTGCTGGCGGGCAATTGTCTCGGCTGCCTCGATCAGTAAGATCTCAGACTGATCATCGTCGGCGCAGACAGAGGGTTGCGTGGCGGCAAATGGCAGCGCAACCATGGTACGCCCCACGAATCGGTTGCCGCACCTGAATATGGGCAGGATGCCACAGAGCCTGTCGCTCTTCCGGGCGGCAAGGTAGATTCCGGTGTGTCCATAGACACCTTCCACAATATGGCGCCAGGCTGCTTGGTGGAACAGAGTCGCGTTGGCGGACCCATTCACGTATGCGTCCCATTCAGCTTCACCGGCGACGTCTATGGGTTCGATTCGGCAGGTCACAGAGCAATAGTTTCCATTACGGTCCCGAAAGAGAATTGGCTGCACAGTCTACGTAGTTTCGCCTCGGTGGTGTCCAGGTTGTGATAGTGTATAAATTGGTCGATAAATGGCACCGGTAGATTCTTGGGTTGATCCTGATCCAACTCCCATGGATGTAAATACACCACTGCAGGATGACCTTCTGCATTCACTCTCCTTACTGCCCATTCTACTAGGCCGTATGGAAGTGTCCTGAGGAAAAAACCTCCCGCAAATGGAATGGTGTAGTTAGCAACGCTCACGGTGGAGGGCGGCACTTCAATCAATCCATTGTCGAGTATGTGAGGCTCGCGGGATCGTCCGGAGATACCGAAATAACCGGTCCGGACTGGATACACGCTCGAATCATAACGTAGGCCGGCCTTCTTGAGTAGATCGAGTGCCCAGAGTGACTGGCTGGTCACAGACCAGTTCGAGGCACGGTGCCCCATGACCGCCCGTCCGGTAAGATCCTCACATAGCGCGATGCTACGATAGAGTTCTTCCGCAAATTCAGCGGGCTTCTGCTTAAAGATCAATTGGTGGGAATACCCATGAGTCGCGATCTCATGACCATGATTCTGTATCTGCTTGACTACCTGTCCGTGTGATTCGGCCAGATGGCCAAGGATGAAGAATGTCGCCTGAGTCTCGTACTCATCAAGAATACCAAGTACCTGATCGACACTCTTCTCTATCCGAGATTCGAATCTCCATGCATCCTGATAGGGGATTCTCGCATTTCCCTGATACCAATCCTCCACGTCCACTGTTAGGATGTTCTGCATCTCAGGGTCCCCCCACGAATCAGCCCCAACAATCCTCTATTCATACTTTTCCAATCGAAGTGCCGAGATCTGATCGGCCACAATTCCGAAAAAGAAGAGGAGTAGGCCGGTGAGCAGTAGGAGCAAAGAACCTACTGACACGCCTCCCCCAAATGAGCCGTAGAAGAAATAGTAGATACCCGATATGACGCCACCCGTAAAGAAAAGGGCACCAGTAGGTAGAAAGACCCGGAGCGGGTCAAAGAGGGCGATGAGACGGATCATTAGTAAAATCACGCCCAGTCCATCGTGCATCTGACGGACACTACTGGCACCGCCCGCTCTGGGTAGGGCCGTAATGGGTTCCCAGCGGATCGCGTAGCCGCGTTTTATCAGCGCCATGGTGCTCGTTGTTGAGGCGGAATACCCGTCTGGGAGCAGGTGAAGATATTTGCTTATTACGGTACGACGAACGGCACGCAGTCCGGAGTTCAGATCAGGGATGTGGGTTCGACTGAGGTAGTTGGCCAGTTTGCCCAGAACCCACTTCCCAGGTTTGCGCCACGCATCCCGGGCCGAACCGCTCCCACGGAGCCCTACGACCATATCATCGTCGCTCGCAAGCGCATGAATGATATTCTTGGCGTCTTCGGGTGAATGCTGGCCATCGGCATCCATCATCAGAACGATCTCTCCCTGTGCCGCCCGAATTCCAGTTTTCAGAGAGGCCCCGTACCCACGATTGACAGAGTGCCGAATTACCTTCACTGGAAGCCTCTGGCAAGCCGATTCGGCTACAGCTCCGGTCGTGTCTTCCGAGCCGTCGTCTACAACCAGAATTTCCAGCAGCCCCGGAAGGTCGGCATCAGCGAGACCCTCTAAAACGGCACCGAGGCCCGCCTCCTCGTTGTGGGCAGGTATGACTATGGATAGCGTATTTGTGCTCATGAATCTCGTGCAATCCTGTTTGGGGCCATACAGTTTTTCATCATAGCATTCATCCCCTGGTTACATCGATGGGTGGCATGGCGCCCTTATCCCTTATGCGATCGAGAAGCGCACCCAATCCATGCATAATCAGCTTGGCCTTGCCCTCAACGTATACTCGCTCCACCTTGATCCGGCAGTGGTCGAAGAGCGATGCGAATGATACATCTCCATAAAGGGGACATCCCGCCTTGATCACCAGCTGAATATCCCTGGGGCGGGATGCCAGTAGATCCTTACCCGAATCCGTGCTTCGGCGTGGCAAGACCAGGAGGTCAGCTGTCGACGAGGGCGCCAGGGTTCCTGTATTCTCCTTCAGCATGAGGACTTTGGCTGCATTACAGGTAACCATTTTGATTAGTTGGCGTTCATTCATCTGACTCTGATCACAAGCTACCCGTAACTCGTCGAAGAGTGTCGGCTTTCCCGACAGCGTTGAATCAGTCGCCAGCGCAACCGGAATACCATCGGGCAGTTGCGCCATATCTACCGTTCTATCGAAGAGGAACATGTTGGAGGACGGACACCATATCAGGCAAGCACCACGTTCCTTCACCAGTTGGAAATCGTCTGATGAAATGCCCACACCATGTACGAGAACCGTACTCGTGCGAAGTGCTCCCAAGCGATCCAGTTCCCGCAGTTCACCGGCGGCGCCGGTGTCCACTCCCTCCGCGATATGTATGATGAACGGCTCCCGAGAGCCGGCTTTTCTTGACTCGACCTCTGGCCGGCCGCCGTACGACTCAGCCAGTCCAAGGGAATGTGCCCAGCGATAATGTCTCAGCACACGAACAGGAAACGCCTTTCTGAACACGGCACCGTGATATGGATTATGGTGCCCCACGGTAGTCACGCCCGATAGTAGATTTCTATATCCACCCCAGAGTAATCGATCATTCATGGAGATTGCCAATACCCGGGCCATGGCTGGTTCACCACGCATAGCGTTTACATCGTCGAACCATTCGTAACTGTTTGAATATGGTCCCCGACCTATGTTGGGAAACAGATTCAATTCCAGATGATCATGGGCATTAATCAGTCCAGGAAAGACCCACGAGTTGTTTAGATCTACCGCCGGCGTACGGGATAGATCGATCCTATTTTGTTCGATACTTTCAATGTTTTTGCCGACCACGCAGATGTCGCCATTGTTCGTTTCTGACAAGGAATGGATAGATGCGTTCGTCAGTACAAAAGAGCGTTTGCGGAACATAGCATGCCGTCACCTGAGTGGCTACAGCTTCCTCCCTGTCCAGACAGGAAACCGTGCACTTTCTGGATGCCCCATGGCTTCTCTAAATCGCTTCTTCAAAAGCTCCAGTGTGGAGAAGTCCTTTCGAAGGGGCCTGTAGAGGAAAAGATCATTGGCCTTGAATAGGGCATCGGTCAATCCTGCATAGTGATTTGCGAGATCGGGGAATCCCATTTGACAGAAATACGAATGTGAACGCTTCATGGCTTGCCGAACGCCCTGAGTAGACGAGTACGTGGGCGAATCCATGATAACGACTACGCCGCCAGGTTTCAGGATACGATGTATCTCCTCAAGAGCCCCCTCCGGGGCAGACGTATAGTGCAGACTTGCATTTGCCACAACGGCATCACAGCAATCAGAGTGTAGTGGGATACTTTCGAGACTGGATTGGATAACGGTGTAGAGCCGCGATGATTCCGGAATGGCGGATAACCCATGGTTTCCCTCGTTGATATCCATGGCGGCAAGGTCATAGCGGTCAGCCAGCAGACGACTGAGCCATCCGTTGCCCGCACCGTAGTCCAGAATGGAGATTCTTCCGGTGCCTACGGTGTTTTCCAGCCACCGCCGGACCAACAGATAGGAGCGCACGCGCTGGCGCCAGGCATCGGTATTTCGCCCGGTCAGATCCCTGTAGGGCAGCGCATCATAGAAGCCCGGAATATCACTGGCCCAACCTTCCTTCAAACGTAAGGCGTCATACTGGGCATTGAAGGTCTCTGCTAATGCTCCCTGTTCCTCCGAGAGCATTTGGACAACACCGGCCCTCACCGGGTATGTAATGTCACAGGTCCGACATACTACGGTTGCCTCTTCCTGGCTGACCGACCCGTCGCACGACGGACACTTGAGCCTGTCTACCCATCCGGATACCACATTCATTTATCCGATATCCGATGCAGAATAAATAGCACTGAGAATCCCTTTGGTTCCGCTTGAAAAGGTTCGGACTGGATGTTATGACGTTGCAGGAGCGACTCTACGCCGGGATCAAAAGGTATCCCATCAGACAACTGGTGTCAGCTCTGATCAATAATCAGGACGCCAGCGCAGCATTTGCCAGCTTGGCGGTATCGTCCACCAGCTGTTTCCAGTCGTCCGGCTGAAAATCACCGTTTGGAGTATGCGCAAAAGGTGGCGTTTCAATGCACATGCACCCGGAATACTCAATTTCAGATGCCCGCCGGAATACGGTAGTCCAGTCAACCGCTCCATGACCGGGCGCCAGATGTGAGTCGCGGTCGCCGGCATTGTCTGCCAGATGGTAGGCCACCATTCTAGGCGCCATGATACGGTGGAATTCATCGGCGTCGGGACCTGATGAAATGAGGGCGTGGCCTGTGTCCAGGATGAAGCCAAGGTTCGGATGGTCAAATTCACGGACAAATCGCTCAAAATGGGCAGGACGTGAGCTTAATCTCCCGCCGATATCGCCAGGGGGTAGATTCTCCAGGGCAATGGTGTAGTCAAACTGTTCAGCCAGTGGCAGGAGATCATCCAAGCTCCTTGCGAGCTGGCTTATGTATCGATCCATACCCTCGAACTCGGCATCGTAACGCGCAGTAGTGGGATGCTGGACTCCAACTGAAGCACCCAGAAGAGCACTCCTTTCAATCCACACCTTCATATTCTCTACCGCGGAACGACGCACCGTTTCATAGAAGGATGATATATCGTCCGCGGGCGAAAACGGAAGGTGGAATGTCTCGATCTGAACGCCACCTTCCCTGAATTGCTTGCCCATGGCCTCTATCTCGTTGTCACGAAGGCCTTGCAGAAATGGGGTCACCGCCTCAACACCGCCAAGCCCGGCATGGCCGCAGAGGGCGATGATTTCCTCGGTTGTTTTGGATGCAAATCCGTAGCCGGTCGTGGACCAGCTCCAAGAGACTGACATGCGCGCTCCTTTTTGGTCAAGAGACTAGGTTGGTGACTCTAATGGTGTTCTACTGTGACAGATATACTCAGCTCAAACTCATAAAATAGTAGTTCGAATATATACTCCGTAGTCGTGAGGCACATCAATCAAAATCGCATCTGGCCATTTCACTGGCGTGCACTGCTCCTTGTATCTCAGTATTCGTCGCCGTAACCGGGATCTATTCAAACCGTTTTTGTCCGTTAAAGTCGGGCCTATAAGTGCAGAGGACTCTGGATTCGCAATAGCACGTTCGTCTCGTTAGTCATCAATGTGGCGTATTCACTCAATGGTGGCCGTTCCGACAGAGCTATGTGGCCTCCTAGGCGCCCGGCCCACATTGGTACCTTCGAAATCGTCCAAGTGTGTCGAACCTGCTCTTGCTCGGTTCATGCGCACATCTCACCTATATCGGAAACCGGGCTGAAGGAACATACCACACAGGTCGAAAGAGTCTCCGTCTTTGGCGTTTCGGTTACTGTAGTGTAGTGCTCGTTTTATGTTGCGTAGACGATCGCGTTTATTATATTGAAATTCGGATCTGGCAGCGCTGTAAGGCGTTGGTTACCTTTGATTACTGACGAAAACACCCTTCGAGAATAATGGACCTGGTAAACCAAGATTTTGTCTTGCTTCAATTCTCTCAGCGAACCTCTGGAAGCGTCTACTTGGCGCAAGCCAATATCTGGGGTGAGTTGTCGCCCACAGCCTTGTATTTCGCTGCTTTGGTTGTTGCGGCATGCCTCATGGCGGTTATGCTGACTGTATTGATCCATAAATATCAGCGAGACATTGAAAGGCGCAAGGAGACAGAGCAGCAACTTCGGGAGCGCGAACAGCAATATCGTGATCTGCTTGCATCTGCAGAACGTCAGACCCAGGAACTGGCCTTGCTCGACCAGATTAGGACTGCTCTTGCACGAGAGTTAGCGCTTCCCGATCTTATGAGAACTGTGGTGAAGGCCATAGCCGACACATTCGGATATGCATTGGTCAGTATATATCTGCTTGAGGACGATGATCTGGTTATGCAGCATCAGGTAGGTTACGAGGGTTCCATTGAGAATATGCCGACTGACTCCGAAGTTATGGCGCGCGTGGTTCGAACGGGAGAACCTGTACTGCTGGAAGATGTGAGTCGTGATCCCACCGTGCATAGGTCTGCTGACGACGTTGAATCGGAAGTATGTATTCCACTCTTTGATCAGGGCCGCGGTGTCGGGGTTCTCAATGTAGAAAGCAAGAAGGGCGTTGTTCTTTCCGAGGCTGATCTTCTGCTCATGATGGCCTTGAGCGACCACATCAATATCGCCATCGAGCGTGCCCGGTTATATACAGAAGCTCGTGAGAATGAACGCAGCTATCGCTCTGTGGTGGAGAATGTAAAGGAAGTTATCTTCAAAACGGATATTGACGGGCGCATTACGTTTCTGAATCCGGCCTGGCAGGACGTTACGGGATACAGTGTACGCGACGCCATGGGGACCAATATCCTGCTCTACGTGCATCCCGATGACCGTCGTCAGCACATGGAGTTCTTTAATCCTATCCTGACGCGCCAGCGTCCTTCGGATCGGGACGAATTTCGCTATGTAAACCAGAGCGGAGATTTACGGTGGATCGAGGTTAATGCCCGTGTTTCCGAAGATACCGACGGTGCCCCTCTTGGTATCTTCGGCACATTGAACGACATCACCGAACGCAAGCAGATTGATGAAGAACGATTCCGCCTGAGTAAACTTGAGGCGATAAGTCCGCTTGCCGGTGGGATTGCCCATGACTTCAACAATTTGCTCACGGGTATTCTCGGACATATTTCCTTTGCACACCTTCTAATTACCCCTGAGGCGGACGATCGCCTGGCGCCCCGTTTGACGATGGCTGAGCGAGCCACCTTAGAAGCACAGAAGCTCACCCAGCAGCTGCTAACGTTCTCCAAGGGCGGAGAACCTGTCACACAGATTGCCTCCATACGCGAGATTCTGTACGAAGCGGCAACCTTTGTTTCGAGAGGCTCCAATGTACGATGTGATTTCGAAGTCCCTGAGGAACTGTGGCCGGGTGATGTGGACAGCGGTCAGATAAGTCAGGTCATCCAGAACCTGATTCTCAATGCTCAGCAGGCCATGCCCGAAGGTGGCGTCATTAGAATTCAAGCAGAGAACCTTTCGAAGATCGTTGACCCTGCATTGCAGTTGCAACCAGGGCAATATGTGCGGATTACCGTGTCTGATGAAGGCATTGGAATCCCTGAACAGCAGCAGCAGAAGATCTTTGACCCTTATTTTACCACCAAACCTACCGGCACTGGTTTGGGGCTGGCCACCTCGCATTCGATTATCAATAACCACCATGGAGCTATCTATCTTGAATCAGAGGTTGGCGAAGGATCTACATTTACAATCTATCTTCCTGCCTCTCCGGATTCAAGAATCGAGAAACACGAAGAGGAAGAAATCTACTTCAATGGGACCGGTAAGATCTTGGTCATGGAGGATGAAGCCATCGTCCGGGACCTGGTTGCAGATATTCTGACGCACTGTGGGTATGCGGTAACACTCACAGAAGATGGCGCCGAAGCCGTCAGTACCTATTCGCGGGAACATGCTGCCGGTAGACCGTTCGCAGCCGTACTGATGGATTTAACGGTACCCGGTGGAATGGGTGGGCGAGAGGCGTTGCAGCATATTCTAATGAAAGATCCACAGGCCCGGGTCATCGCATCAAGTGGATACTCTAATGATCCAGTCATGGCAAATTTCCATGAGTACGGATTCGCAGGAAGAGTACCGAAGCCTTATCGAACCACGCAGCTGAGCAAAGTGCTTCATGAAGTGCTAGCCATCGGTCATGAGACGTCCTCGCAGACACAGTAAATACGAATATTGGTTGACCGATCTGGGCTGTAAACATCTCATTTTACGAGAAAACGAGCAAACCGGACTATGCCTACAAATCTGACAGATATGGTTTTCATTGGTCTGATCGCTTCCGTTGCGGTACTGGTCTGGGTTCTTTATCGCTCTCAGCAACAGAACAAATATGTGTCACAGATATCATCGGATTCCAGGCGACATGCGGATATGCTGGAGGTGTTGAGTAGCTATGAGCACGCCCTGTCAGGTGATCTTGAATTGGATCCCCTCTGTGAAAAAATCGTCTCTAAACTTTCTGAGCTATCCAGATTCCCTTATGTGAGCCTCTACATGCTCGAAGATCACGCCATGAAGCTCCGTCATGCCGCGGGAATTGAGAAGCCAGTCGAGGAGTTTCCAGCCAATCAGGGCGTAAGCGCTCGCATAATTCGGTCTGGTAAAACGGAGCACCTTACGGATATAGATGAAGATCCGTTGTTCTCGCGAACGACCGAGCAAGTGGCTGCCAGTGTGTGGATACCCGTAGCAGATAGTGTGCAAGTCATCGGCGCACTGGTCATCGGATTGACCCCTGAAATCGGACTAACGCGAATGGACGTTACTCTTGCGGAGCGTATTGGTGACAACCTCAAAGTTCACATATCGCGGGTAAAGCTGCACATGGAAATGAGCAGTAGGGGCTTCAAGTATCAATCTGTAATTGACAATGTCGATGAGGTAATATTCCAGACTGACGATGCCGGATACTGGTCTTTTCTAAATCCTGCATGGACCGTATACACGGGTGAGTCAGTTGAGCAGAGCCTGGGCGCCAGTGTGCTCGAGTTTGTACATCCTGAGGATCAGAGGGCATTTCTTCATGTTTTTTCGCCAATCTTGTCTGGTCAATCAGAAACCTGCCGGAGTGAATTTCGAATAGTACATGAAGAGGATAGGGTGATATGGGTCGAAATGCATGCCAGACCTGTACGAAATGAAGACGGCGACATTCGCGGTGTCTTTGGGACGCTCTTCGATATCTCCGATAGGAAGTCCCGAGAATCCGAACGAACGAGTGGCAACAGTGAACTGCTTGCGTCCGAAGAAATCGCCGAACGTGTCCGTCCTGAAGAGGGTGGTAAGATACTTATGATGGACGACGAGCGGATAGTCCGATCCCTGGTCTCTGACATCCTTACCCATTCGGGCTATGAGGTCGTGCTGACAGAGGACGGACAGGCGGCAGTTGATGCCTATGTGGAGGCAGGGAGATCTGGGGCACCATTCGATGCCGTTATTCTGGACCTTACGGTGCCCGGGGGCATGGGTGGCAAAGATGCTCTCAATAGAATCATGATGTCCGATCCTCAGGCGCAGGTGATCGTGTCCAGCGGTTACGTTAATAATCCCATTCTCGCAAACTATCGAAAATACGGGTTCATCGGCATGGTTCCGAAACCCTACCAGGCTGATCAACTGACGGGTGTGCTCCAGCAGGTAATCTCTACGGGACAGGTCAAGGATTGAGTCCGTATAAGCGTCCATGACGCGAAAGGCATGGTTGATGTTCACGTCGGAACAGGTGGCTCAATTTTCCGAGGAAGGATTCGTGCTCTATCCCCACTTTCTGTCTGATGGGGACCTAGGTCGATTTCATTCCTCGATCCAGGAAGTGACGGCCGGGAGTACGCTGGCGGAGCACGATGAAATGCGAATGGAGATGGAGCCGCAGCAGGAGCCGGGCGGTGAGCTCGTACGCCGACTATATGAACCATGCACCCACTACGAAGCCTTTCGAGCTTTCTCTGAATCGGATAGCCTACTCAGTTTTGTGGAACAGCTCTTTGGCCCGGATCTGTTCTTCCACTACAGCAAGATCAACATGAAACCGCCGGGCATAGGATCACCGGTAGAATGGCATCAAGACCTTTCCTATTATCCTTTGACCAATAGGGATTCAGTTTCAATTCTCTTCTATCTGGATGATACTACAATTGAAAATGGATGCCTTCAGGTTATTCCTCGCAAGCATACCGCACCGTTGCTCGACCACAGTACGCAGGGCTTCTTTCGTGGTAAAGTCACTACAAAGGTGGATGAGTCGCAGGCCGTACCTTTGGAGGGTGCTGCCGGGACGGCCATCTTCATGAATGCCATGACCCCCCACTCCTCCATCACCAACACTTCGAAGCAACCGCGTCGGACATTGATTCTCAGCTACCGTGCTGCGGACGCATTCCCTGTCTATACCGGCGAGATGACACACCTCACGGAACAGCACTCGCGACTGGTCCGAGGCGGGCTGGCCGCAAAAGCACGCTTCTCCATGAATGAGTTTCCTGTGCCGCTCTACGAGAGCCGGATAGCATCCCTTTACGACCTGCAGGAACGTTCGCGACAAGAAGACGCACAGGCCTAGATAAGAATGACTCCCGATTTCATCGATCAATCCGCTCGACTCCTCCATCAGGCCCGTATGACGCGTACAGCCGTTCATTTGCCGGCGAGGTGTCGGCCTACGTCTATGGACGAGTCATACGCCATCCAGTCTCGAGTAACAGAACTGATGGGCCTTCCTCTCGCAGGTTGGAAGATTGGTGCCGCCAGCAAGACCGTGGCCAAAGCAGAAGGCGCGGATACCGCAGTATCAGGTCGACTCTTCACTCCCAATATTCACCATACTCCTGCATCGCTCGGTATCGATATGTTTACCAGTTTCAGGAACTGTGAGGTCGAGTTTGTGCTCAGGACTGGTCGTGTAATCCCAGCATCAACTTCAGCTCATTCTCGGGAGTCGATTCGTGATGCCGTGGACATGCTTTTTCCGGCGATAGAGATAGGGGATAGTCGTTTGTCAGATCGGGCCACTGCGGGTTTTCTGGCCGTGTGCGCCGACAATGCGGGAGGCACGCATCTCGTTCTGGGCGAGGGGATTAAAGAATGGCGTCAATGTGATCTTGCATTGCAGGAAGTGAGTCTGCAGCTCAATGGAGATCTGGTCGCCAGGGGATCTGGTGCGGACGTGATGGGGAATCCTCTGAATGCGCTCGAGTGGCTGGTTAAACAGCAGAGCGAATTGGGACGGGATATTCCCTCTGGTTCACTCATCGCCACTGGATCCTGCACCGGAATCAACATGGCGGCGGTACATGATTGGGCTGTGGCCGACTTTGGGGAACTTGGCAGTGTAGAGATTCGATTTTAGCCCCTATTATTGATTCAGCCTGAAGATATCCCATCCACAGATCTGCGCCAACGCGGTCTTACTCACGTTATCCTGCAACCATTTATAGTTTTCTGTGAACCGAGGAATCGTATCATCCGATCCGGGTGTACGCCGTGCTATTCGACCTGCATGGGCTTCATTCCAGATCAGATAAACACCTGCCTCTGGGCTTTGAGGCAAATCTGTCTCCCCGATCTCGAATTCGTGGAGATGAGTGATCCGGTGGTATGTATAGTGCCGGGCCGCGTGGGCCACATCGAATGCGATAATTGTGGTCGAGGGTGCAGGGATATTCGCGTTTATCCATTTTACCACCTGTAGTTCGCAATCCTTCCGCTTGAGGACCTCACCTACCGTTCGGACAGTGCCATAGGCGAAGCCCGAAAGCCCCATCAGAATGAACACACTCCATCCGATACGGAGCGCAGCTGTCTTAGGCCCTGCCATTTCGATCACGGAAATCAATCCCACTGCCGCGCAGATGCTCAGCGGCACGACCAGCGGCATTAGATAGCGTGGATTCACCAGGGGTAACCCCGCCAGGAATGCTAATAGGCCGGCCATCCAAAAAATCACAAAGGCCAGGGTTGCCTTATCTCCTCGAAGTTTCCAGAGACCGATAACAGCCAGGCCTGCCCATACTGGATTGAGGAATCCCCAACCTCCAAGAGTACGGAGATCCATCAAAAGGACAGGCCACGGATAAGAGAGCAAGCCATCTGGCGTGGTAAATTCAGATCGGATGGCATTCACGGGATTCCACGACATAGCGATGAAAAGCGATGGGATGTTGGTCCGCATATGTTCAATTTCGGGCCACGCTACAATTACCCCGATGACACAAGCCCCCGCCACGTGAAGGCGCGGTACACGAAAATCGGCCACCACTGCATAGGCAGTAACGGGTAGCAGAGCGAGACAACTCACGTAACGGGTCATCGTTGCGAACGTCAGTAGCAGCACTGAACTGAGCATCCAGAATAATCGCGGGCGCCTCGCGTAGCATACTCCACACAGCATTGCGCTGGTTACCCAGAAGAGAGCAGGGACGTCACTCATGGTCACTATACTGCTTCGAATGTGGTAGGGCGTCAGGCACACGATCAGCCCCGCAATTGTGGCCACTGACATTTTCCTCGTAAGCGCCCATGCCAGCAACACGACCAGAGTGGGTGTCAGACTTCCCATCGTCAGTCCGACCACCTGTGCAAGCTCAGGCGTCATTCCGAAAGAAAGTGTCACCAGGGCCACAAGGGCAGGCAGACCGATGCTATCCTGGCCCCGATGGTCAAAACTCAAAGCCATTTCGCGGCCCTGCTCGTAGTAGTAGTAGGCATCCTGGCCGATTAGCCCGTCAAAACCCGTACTCCAGGCTATTCCGAACCGGATTATAGCCGCAAGCAGACCAACGAGTACGGAAATAACGAGCAGGCGTAAGGGGACATCACGCATATATCAGCGTCCCTCCCTCTGCAGTTTCTCACCAATCACATTCCCATATAAATCTGCCAAGTCTTGAACCAGATTCGACCGGTCGAAGCGGAGCGCTTTGTTCCGATTCAATAATCCAGTCGCCAATCTAATAGACCGATTTTCGGCAAGGTGTGCTATCTGTTCCGCAAACGCCATATAGTCGCCTGTAGGAACACATGTATTGATCAGTTCCTCGGCAATTCCTACGGCTGTAGCAACTACAGGAAGTCCACTGGCCATGGCCTCAAGCACGACCATGCCCTGCGCTTCATGCTCAGATGTGAGCACGAAGATGTCGGATTGCTGATATAGTTCAGGCATGCTGGAATGATGTACCCAACCGTGCCACCGGATTCGGCTGGCGATTCCGAGCGCGTCGGACGTCAATTTGAGATGGTCTTTCTCGAGACCATCACCAACTATGTCCAAATGCCAATCGAGGTCTGTCAACAGAGCCAGGGCATCCAACAGCAGTCGCTGGTTTTTGATAGGAACAAGGCTTGCCACATGAAGGATCCGAATTGTGCCGTCGTCGTCGGATTTGTGCGGTGGAACGAAAATACGGGTATCAATACCGAGAGGTATCTTGAGTGTTTCTTCAGCTCGCCGTGGAAATTTGACCAACACAAGTCTTCGCTGGAATTCTGAACCGACTACGATCCGGGACGCGAATAGGAAGCTGGTGCGCACGTAACCACGGGACAAGATGGCTCGCCAGTCTCCGTATCCTATATCTCTACGCTCTACAAGCTCGCCACCGGCGCAGGTTACGACGAGTGGGATCCGAAATATCCGCGAAAGAAGCGTGCCTGCGACTCCTGGCCTGGTTGCCCAGAAGGCGTGGATCAGATCCAACGGTTTTGATCGGTGGAGTCGGTAAATGCGCTTTAGTAAACGGACCAAGGAAACTGGGCGGAGGCGACCAAGAGAAAGTACGGTCGTACCGTTTACGGTATATTCAGCAGACAACCCCGGATACGAGAGCGTAATAACCGTGACTTCGTGGAGAAGTTTCATAGCCATGATGGTGTCTGTTACCGCAGGCGTGAACCAGTCGTCATCAGATGCGGGAAATCCCGGGACGATCATGCAGATATGTTTTCGGGTTGCTGGCGTAGGGGGTACCATAAGCACATGATTCTCTTGGGACTACCGGCGTTGCAGCTCGAGACAGTAGTGGTCGCCCAGGTTACGCAGGACGGGCAGGCGATTGATTTTGGTATCTACGGATTGTGCAATCCGGAAGATAGTCGGGAATCTCTCTACTAGCGAATTCAAATAGGAAGGTGGAATGAGAACACCCACGCCTGTGGTCTGTATGTGATTGCAGCTGGACTTGCAGACACGTGCTATATCATGGGAGGATGGGTATATAACCTGGATTGATAAGGCACCTAAGGCAACGTCGACGCTATCTGACTTAATGCGGCGGAATGCTTCTCGAAACCTAAGGGTTCCAAGGTGAAAGACGATCTCCCATGCGCACCAGCGTCCCAGCATACAGACCACACCGACCGCTCCTGGCTTGAGAAGCTTGCCGGTAAGTTTACCTATGATTTCAGATGACTCCAGGCAGTTCAATGCACCGAAATTTGAAAGAAGGCCGTCGTATTGGTGGCCTTCGTCATCCAGCACCTCTTCTGCGGTGGCAACCGTGAGCTGCACGCGGTCCCGGAGCCCTGCTCTAGACAGACGGTCATGTGCAACAGAGATCATACGCGAAGACGGGTCAGTGGCGGTTACTTTTACACCGAGTCTGGCGAGACACTCGGTATCTGCGCCTGTCCCACATCCGACCTCCAGTACATGCATTCCCGGGAGAAAGCGCTTGAGTAGAATATCTGTCACGACCGCACGTTGGTATCGGCCTACCGTGGTATCGGTAAATGTGCGGTCATAGGTGTCTGCTACAGCATCGAAGGGCGAAGGCGACATGGTAGGATGGGGCAAGGGTCAGTGGCTCAGATTGGCGCGCTGCGCAGGTGGTCGATTGGTTTCGTTCTCAGTCCAACGCATGCCCCACCTGCCGATCCAGGCATTGGCCAAGGAGCGCAAACACTTCGGCCAATCCCGCCGGGGACTGTGCCAGGCACGATGAAAGGCGACCTCGTGCACCATCCACTGGTTCGCATAGCGGTAGAATCTACGTGACCGGCGACCGGCGACTTCAAGATCCCGCTCCGTTCGCGAATCCCACGGAACCTCATCGATAAGCTTGGACTCGATCTCGCGGAAATACGGTGTTCCTTTTATCGGATAAGATACCGTCGTCAGAAAGGCATCGGCCGCAGTCTGCTTGAGATGCTCAGTCGTCGCTTCGATATCGGCAATTTCCTCTCCTTCGTAGCCTAGCATAACGAACAATCCCACCTGTATTCCCTGGTCCTGAGCAATCCGCGTCATCTCCCGAATGCACTCCGTGGTGACGCCGCGCTGCATGGCATCAAGAATCCGTTGCGAACCGCTCTCGGAGCCAAGCCAGATTTTCTGGCATCCCAGTTCTGCCAATGTCCCAATGACCTCTTCATTGAGACGGTCCGCCCGCGAGATACACTCAAAGGGTATATGCAACTTTCGGTTTGCCATCTCCTTGGCGTATTGTCGAAGCCATTTGTGATTGATGGTAAAGACGTCATCGGCAATCCAGAGCATACCGGGATTGTAGGTTTCCGATATGTGAGCGACCTCATCGGCCATCAACGATGGAGATCGACGCCTGTGCGATTCACCGAATACGGTATGGCTGCACCAGGCACACGTATAGGGGCAACCTCGAGCCGTGATGATCGACACCGAACTCATTCCGTGGCTTGACTTCCAGGCATCCAGATACCGCGACATATCGATTGCGCTCCGATCAGGCATTGGCAATGTATCGAGGTCCTGAATCTGGGGTCTCACTGGGTTGTGTATCGCGG
>JABIQT010000753.1 GCA_018667995.1 Candidatus Latescibacterota bacterium | reverse complement strand
CGTTCCCAGTGTGACTTCATAGCAGAATACATCCGGCTCGTCGCAAATTGGCTGTTCCGGCAACAGTCCGGGCGCATCGCAGTAGCGCGAAGCCCAGAGAACAGCTCGGGTAGTCTCGACATGGTCGGGGTGCAGCTCGTCTCTTATCCAGTGAGTCAAGACCAGGTCGGGCTTGAAAGCCCGAATCACTTCGACTATTTTTGAGCGTCGCTCAGTTCCTATCACCAGTGGGCAGTCCCCGAAATCGAAACATTGGATTTCAGCACCGAGGATGTCAGCAGCGGCTGTCATTTCCTTTTCACGGATTTCCTTGATTTCCGGAATCGATGGGATCACGTCACGGGCCCAGAGGGCCGGTGATTCACACCGTTCGCCGAAGGTCATGTTGTAGATCAACACATTTCCACCCGACTCCGTTAGTCTGACTATCGCCCCGCCTGCCCGTGAACAGAAATCCGCTGCATGAGCACTGAATACCAACACCCGTCTACCGTCACGTATCATGAGAACCTGCCCCTTTCAACTCGCTGCTTCCGTTCCAAGTGATCGAATGCCCAATGTAACCGGGATCCGACGGTACCACAATGACAGATCAACATCCCCGTTAGTGGATACAACAAAGACTTGATTGATTTGTAGATGCGTAATTCCTATACTTGCCAGCCGATAAGACTCGCCGTCGCTGTTGTATCGAATCGTATGGTTTAAAGGAGCTGGTTATGTCGCAGGAGATTAAACTGCCGGATTATTCTGGTCTAAAGAACAAGGTTGCGGATCTGGCCGAAGCAGGTTTTGGCTACAAGGAAATAACCATAGCCGAGCAGGAAATGCCTGGCCTGATGTCCGTTCGCGAGAAATATGCGGATGAGCAGCCATTGAAGGGGTCACGCATCACAGGTTCTCTACACATGACGATCCAGACCGCCGTGCTGATTCAGACATTGGAGGCGCTGGGAGCGGATGTTCGCTGGGCCTCATGTAATATCTTCTCAACTCAGGACCACGCCGCCGCTGCGATAGCAGACAGCGATACTCCAGTTTTTGCGTGGAAAGGTGAGTCTCTTGAGGAATACTGGGAATGCACATTGCAGGCACTCAGCTTCCCAGGTGCGCCGGGCCCTGACGTCATCGTTGACGATGGTGGTGACGCGACACTCTTGATTCACAGAGGTCACCAGGCCGAGGATGATGCCTCGATCCTTGATGAGCCAACAGACAACAAAGAGCTTACCATAATCAACGCGGTTCTGAAACGTCAGCTGGCACGAAACCCACGATTCTGGCATGACATGGCGGAGGCTATTCGAGGGGTCTCTGAGGAGACAACGACTGGTGTACACCGTCTGTACCAGATGATGGAGAACGGCTCTCTGCTGTTTCCTGCCATCAACGTTAATGACTCGGTTACCAAATCCAAGTTCGATAATCTGTACGGTTGCCGCGAGTCACTGGCCGATGGTCTCAAGAGAGCGCTGGACGTAATGATTGCCGGCAAAACCGTCGTCGTCTGTGGATACGGCGATGTTGGCAAGGGATGTGCCCAGTCCATGAGAGGATTTGGAGCCCGTGTTCTGGTTACGGAGATCGATCCCATCTGCGCACTGCAGGCCGTCATGGAAGGTTATGAAGTCACGACGCTTGAGGATGCTCTGTCCCAGGGGAACATCTTCGTTACAACCACGGGTAACTGCGATATCATCCGTATCGAACACATGGAAAAAATGAATGACCAAGCCATCGTGTGCAATATCGGTCATTTCGACAATGAAATCCAGGTGGAGGCGCTGGAAGAATTCCCAGGCATAGTTCATGAGAATATCAAGCCTCAGGTGGATAAATACACGTTTCCGACGGGAAATGCGATCTTCCTTCTCGCTGAGGGTCGTCTCGTCAACCTCGGTTGTGCCACCGGACATCCTTCATTTGTGATGTCGAACTCCTTCACGAATCAGGTTCTGGCGCAGATTGATCTGTGGTCAAACGACCACGAGATTGCAGTGACCACTCTGCCTAAGCATCTGGACGAAGAGGTGGCACGACTGCATCTTGCAAAGCTGGGTGTTAAGCTGACTCAACTATCGCGTAACCAAGCTGACTACCTCGGTGTGAGAATAGAAGGACCTTTCAAGCCGGAGCATTACAGGTACTAAGCCGCTCATTGAGCGACTCAAAAGGGGCGGCCATTTGGCCGCCCCTTTT
>JABIQT010000407.1 GCA_018667995.1 Candidatus Latescibacterota bacterium | reverse complement strand
TATAGATATAGGCCGGGCCGCTACCACTCAATCCCGTCACGGCATCCAGGAGGTTCTCCTTTACAGTGACCACACGGCCAACCGCCTTGAATATATGTGAGGCAATCTCTTCGTGCTCCTTGCCTGCAAACTGTCCCAAGCTTATGGCGGCAGCCCCCTCATCGACAAGCGAGGCGATATTTGGCATTACGCGAATCACCGGATTCTCAGTCGTTATTTGTCGATTCACGTAATCCGTGGCCACACCTGCCGCAATTGATATAAGAAGCTGGTGGGACTGAAGCTCATCCGATATTGAGTTGAGTACATTCCCAAGCATCTGAGGTTTGACGCACAGTACGATAATATCAGCATCAGGAACCGAGGCGCTATTATCCGTGGACCAATTAACAGACCACTTCTCAGCCAGTGCTTTGAGGTAGTCTTCTCTCAAGCCCGTTATGGTGATATGGGAGGCGGGCACCAGCTCTGCGCGTCGAATTCCACCGAGCAAAGCGCTGCCCATATTGCCTGCGCCAACAATCAACACCTTCTTATCGCTAATCATATCTATAGCCTTTCTTGACTCTCGCTTGCCTAAGCCCTGGTGGCCAATACCACGCGGTCTAGTCCATTATAATCCTGTTTGATCCTGAGGTCACGATACCCCCCTGAAGTCCCGAAAATGGATGTCACTTCTTGAGCCTGATCGGCACCGATCTCCAACATCAGTGCTCCATCGGGACGTAGAAAGGGTTTTGCCTCTTCGATGATCTGCCTGTACCAGTGCAATCCATCCTCGCCACCATCAAGTGCCACGATAGGCTCGAAACTCTGTATTTCGTCTGGTAAGTCGGAGATATCCACAGTACGCACATAGGGAGGGTTCGACACAAGCAGGTCAACTGACTCCAACAGACCCATCTCGGCTAGCGGTCCACAGCATGAGCCATGGAGAAGTGTCACCCGATTGTCAACGCCCAATGCAAGGGCGTTGCGTCCCGCAACCAACAAGGCCTCTTCTGATACATCCGTCCCCGTCAACCGAATGCCAGAATTCAAACATGCCAGACTCAAACCGATTGTACCGGACCCCACTCCAATGTCAACCACCTGGAGATCGTTTGCCTTACGGGCATCATCTGTGAAGAAGTCCAGCTGGCACTCTTGGATACCGGCCGGATCTATAACTTCGGGTACTCGATCCAGGTAACTCAGAGCGTACTCGACCAGGATTTCCGTTTCAGGGCGTGGTATGAGTACGGAGGGACTGACTTCAAACGTTAAAGAGTAAAACTCCGTGCTCCCGACAATATATTGAACCGGCTCTCCAGCCATGTGGCGTGAAACATGGCCAAAATATGCATCTCGGTCGCCAGCATCCAAAAGCTGATCGAACCTTACATAGAGGTCAATTCTGGCACATTTGAGGATCGAGCTCAGGAGAATTTCTGCATGGAGCCGCGGGTATGATACGCGTCCTATTTCAAACCGTCTTGTCGCCCATTTGACAGACTCGAGGATGTTCGCAGGGGCTTCCAGATCAAAATGGGACATGGGTCAGGAGATCGCCAGTAATGCGAGGCTCAGCCGGCGGCATCTTCGCCAACGACGATGCTCATCTTCTCTGCCAGCTCGGCCTCTGAGAGCCCCTGAACAACCTCGTGGATCTCTCCCTCCATAAAGCGGTCCAGTTTATATAGCGTCAGTCCGATGCGATGGTCTGTTACACGCCCTTGGGGAAAATTGTAGGTTCTTATCTTCTCACTGCGATCACCCGTCCGGACTTGAGTACGCCGTGCATCCGACATTTTTTCCTGCTGCTCGAGCTTAGCGATATCAAACAGGCGGGCACGCAGAACCTTCAGGGCTTTTGCCTTGTTCTTATGCTGGGATTTCTCATCCTGACATGTAACAACCAGCCCCGTTGGATTATGCGTAATTCTCACTGCGGAATCCGTGGTATTCACGCTCTGACCACCAGGACCGGACGATCTGTAAACGTCAATCTTCAGCTCATTCGGATCGATGGCTATGTCTACATCCTCGGCCTCGGGCATGACGATGACGGAGGCTGCAGATGTGTGGACTCTTCCCTGGGTTTCCGTTACAGGCACACGCTGGACTCGGTGCACACCGCTCTCGTGTTTCAGTGTACCAAAAACATCCTGCCCGGTGACCGCAAACACAATTTCCTTGAACCCACCCTTTTCAGTGGCGTTTGAGTTCATGACGTCCGTCTTCCAACCGTGCATTTCGGCGAATCTGCTATACATTCTATAGAGTTCACCGGCGAAGATACCCGCCTCGTCGCCACCGCTACCAGCGCGGATTTCGCAGATCACGTCCTTTGAATCCTCTGGATCTTTTGGAATCAAGAGCTTCTGAAGGATCTGTTCCATACGATCCTTCTCAGCCTGGAGCAACTCAAGCTCTTCCTGGGCTAGCTCGAGGAGCTCGGCGTCCGTATCCGGATCGTCGATGGCTTCCTGCGTGGAATGAATATTCTCTAGGGTAGACTGGTAGGATTGAAAATGAGCCATAATGGCTGTCAGTTCATGATACTCTTTTCCGTACACCTTCAGCTTGTCTTGATCTTTAGCAACTGCCGGATCTGATAGCAGTGTATTCAGCTCTGCATATCGATCCGCCAGCTGCTGGAGTCGTTCAAGAAGCATTTATCTCACCACCTGGCGTAGTTTCTAGTTCAAGGGAAACTACTCGACCTATTCTGCTACGGGCGTCTCTTCTGCCACTTCGGCCTCACCTGATTCTTCAACCGGATCCTCTGACTTGATGCCGTATCGCTGGTTGTACCTTTCTACACGCCCTGCGGCATCGAGTATCTTCTGCTTCCCAGTATAGAAAGGATGACAATTGGAGCAGATTTCAACACGAATCTCACCGGTGGTAGATCTGGTCTCGAAAGTATTCCCGCAAGAGCATGTAACCGAAATGAGATTATAGTCCGGATGGATTCCGTCCTTCATGGTAAACTCCTCTTAATTCGCTGGGCCCGATTTCCGAGCCGACTAACCATGTGTGATTGATCAATTTAGCCATAATAAGCTCAAAACTACAGAGTGCTAAACATAGATCCTGACCTCATAGCTGTCAAGTCCCTTTTGGCACCTAATGGGAGTACCCAAACAAAACTGATTGCGTGCTTATATTAATGAATATATATTTACGTGATTTTTACTTCTTAATGACACCCGCGTACATAAATAAGACTTTGCCAAGAGTATTCGTCTTTTTGCTGAAGGAGTTTAATCGAAGATGGGCTTGATGAAATCACTAAGGGAAAGCACTAAGTACGTCATGATCCTACTGCTTGTTTCGTTCGGGGCTTTGATTTTTCTCGAATGGGGAATGGATTATGCCGGTAGTAACGTGACCGCCCAAAGCAATGTAGGCGAGGTAAATGGTCAGGGCATCCGATACGACGACCTCAAGGCTGAGTATGATCAGCTCGTAGAACTCGAACGGCAGCAGCGTGGAGGAGAAGTTGACGAGTTTACTACGCGCAGACTGGTCCGACAGGTTTGGGACCGGCGTGTGAGTTTCATGTTGCTTCAACAGGAAGTCGTCAAGAATGAGATTACCGTATCTGATGCGGAACTCATCGAGGCTATCAGGGAGAATCCCCCTGAATTCATCCAGCAACAAGAGATGTTCCAAACGGATGGTACATTTGATAGAGCCAAGTACCTGGCGGCACTCAACAATCCGAATGTCCAGGGATGGGAGCTCTTGGAGGCCCAATTCCGGGCCCTGCTGCCGCAACAGAAATTGATTGACCGGGTCATGTCAGCTGCCCGAATCACTGACCTTGAGGTCAAAAACTCCTACATCGCTCAGAATGAGAAGATAAAAGTCAAATACCTCTTCTTCGGCCCCAATGATATTCCAGCAGATTCTATGGAAGTAGCCGAGGAGGAGGTTCAGACTTACTACGATAGCCACCAAGCAGATTTCCAGCAGGAAGCCCGGACCAGAGTCACCTATATCAAATTGGATAAGGCGCCTTCGACAGCGGACGAGCAGCGTACTGAACGTCAGATCAACGATCTCTACAAACGCTTGACCGATGGTGAGGATTTTGAGCAACTCGCCCGAGATTTCTCTGAAGACGGCTCAGCGGAGAACGGGGGAGACCTTGGATTCTTTGGGGCGGGCATGATGGTTAAGGAATTCGAAGAGGTCGCATTCGCAACCTCCGCGGGTACAATTGCGCCACCAGTAAAATCCATGTTCGGCTGGCACATAATCAAGGTCGAAGAAAAGAAAAGCGAGAACAACGAGCCGCAAGTGCGGGCGCGACATATCCTCCTCAAAACTGCGGTCGGTCAACAGACGTTGCGTGATCTCGACGCCAAGGCCACAAGCCTGTTGCAGATTGCCCGGGAAAGCGGACTTGATGCCGCATCGGCGAGCACAGCCAGTGATAGCCTTGAAGTACTCGATACGGGCCTTTTCGCACAGCGAGATGACGGATTCATCCCGCGTATCGGGTATCTGCTCGGAGCGGCCTCATTCTCTGCGAACGAAAATGTAGGTGCTTACAGTGAAGTGCTCGAGAATGATTCCGGTTACCACATTCTGAATGTGTCGGAGCGGAAGCGTGAGGGCGTTCAGGCACTGGACGAGGTAGCGACGCAAGTTCGGTTGCTTGTAAACACTGAAAAACGAAAGCTGCTCGCAAAGCAGAGCGCTGAAGCTATTAAATCACGCACGGGTGGGAATGGACTTGCGATGTTAACGGGAACTGATGCTGATCTCATCGAAGAGCCGGAGGCCTTTGCCCGCATGGGATTCATCCCGGGAATAGGTCAGGACCTCGATTTCATGAGCGCTGCATTTTCATTGGATACCGAGGGTGCTGCAAGTGATGTCATCGAAGGCGGTCGCGGGTATTACCTGATTGAACTGGTAGAGAAGCTTCCAATCGATGAGGATTTATTTGAAACACAGAAGGATATTTTGAAGCAGCAGATGCTGGCCCAGGAACAGAATCAGCTATATGCTGACTGGCTCGCCGAGTTGAAGGGGCGAGCAGAAATCGTGGATCGCTTGAGCGAGTTCTTCACGTTCTAAACTGCTTCCATGTATAGCAATGAAAATGGGCTGAATAGAAAAGGGCACATCAGAAGATGATGTGCCCTTTTCTATTCAGAGTACAATGGACAAACTCAATCCCCGGCGTTGACCTTGCTTCGGATGTCTGAGACTATGGAGCGGGCGAGGCTGTTCGCCTCTTTCTTCTTCGAAATCAGATTGTTGGCATCCACGTCTTCGGCCTTCAGTTGTAGATGAAATCGGAGGCATTGAGAGGTTCCCGATGGCCGCACGGTCAAATAGCTCCATTTTGCATCATCGAAGTAGAAACGTATTCCCTCATCTGGAAAGTCAGGCCATTGATGAACTTCGGCGTATTTACCAACAACAAATACCTCCGATGACTTAACGGCCACCCCCCCAAATGAGAGCGGCTGACCGGCCTGAAACGCATCGTGCAAGCCGACGCATGCCCTGAGGATATTGATCTTCGCAGTCCAGCCTTCCAGCCCCTTATACTCGCCCCATTGCGGAGATGGTTC
>JABIQT010000750.1 GCA_018667995.1 Candidatus Latescibacterota bacterium | reverse complement strand
TTTCTCGTGTATATCAGATATTGGAAACACATCATTGAAGACGGCCTGCAATCCTTGGTTCTTACGATCTTCAGCAGGAACATCCTCCTGCAGGAACGCCCGAAACGAGTCGATCTGGACAGCCAAGAGATTTGGCATATCGATTACATTCGGAAGCTGGGAAAAATCTCTACGTGTGACAGCAGTCATATCTTCCACGCTGTACCACATCCTTTCGGTAGGAGTTAAATGGGTCTATTGGCTCATCGCGTAACGCGATTGTGACGACCAACGAGACAGAGGGTCGCCACGCAATAACTCAGGAGAACCAACGCTCCGTTTCCTGCCGACCTACTTAATCTCTACCGTGCCACCAGCTTCTTCGATCTGCCCTTTGATTTCATTTGCCTCGTCCTCGGACACGGCTTCCTTAACAGCACTCGGTACGCCATCAACCAGCTCTTTGGCTTCTTTCAAACCAAGACCTGTGATACTGCGCACAACCTTGATGACCTGGATCTTCTTGTCTCCAAATGAAGACAGCACCACGTCAAATTCAGTTTTGGCTTCTTCGGGGGCGGCATCACCACCTGCACCGCCGCCCGCAGGTGCAACAGCTACGGCAGCAGCTGCTGAGACACCGAATTTGTCCTCCAGTGATTTAACAAGTTCATTTAATTCAAGTACTGTAAGCTGTTCGATTTCACCTATGATTTCCGGCACACCCATGGTGCTGTTCCTCCCGTTGTAATGTTATCGATATCCGATGTTTGTTCGGAGTATCTGGATCTATTGTTAATTCTAAACCAAATCCTACATTCGGGCCGAAATCGGCCGTATCTATTCTTCCCCTCCCGCGGCCTCTTTCTGGGCTGCAACAGCTGCGACAACACGCACCATTTTGCTCAGAACTCCGGACAGGGCGAAAACAAGTCCCGTTATTGGCGCTGCAATGCCTCCCACTGCCCTCGCAAGTAGTTCCTCTCTGGATGGCAGTTTCGCCAATTCCTGCACCTGCTCCGGCGCAATGATTGCTCCTGTCAGCAATCCTCCTTTAATACTTGGCTTATCGTCATTCTGATTGCTGAAATCAACCAATACCTTCGCAGGTGCCACTGGTTCCTGCGCAATAACCAGGGCTGTGGGCCCATCAAGGTAGGAACCCAGGTCTGGTAGTCCGGCCTTTTCGATTGCAAAACGCGTCAGGGTATTCTTAACAACGTGACATTCCACGGACTCAGCATACAATTGGCTGCGGAGGCGTGTCACCTGCTCGACATCCAATCCTGTCAAGTCGGTCAAATAAACACTCTCGGCCCCCGCCAACTTGGCTGTTAGTTGCTCTACCGTTGCCTCTTTATTAGTTCGTGTCTGAGGCATACTTTATGTTCTCCTTTCCATTGCCTGATCACATCCGTGAACGGACACTCTTACAATGCCAGGCTGGACGTCTGGCGATCTATCCGAACTCCGGGCCCCATCACTGAGGACAAAGTAATACTCTTGACATACTGTCCTTTTGCCGAGGCAGGTCTGGCTCGTTGAATGGCCTCGATAAACGTGGTTGCATTTTCCGTCAGCTGTTCTTCAGAAAATGAGGCTTTGCCAACAGGCGCATGGATATTACCGGCTCTATCTACCCGATATTCAATACGTCCAGATTTGACGTCGTGAACGGTACGCCCCACATCGAAGGTGACGGTACCACTCTTGGGATTGGGCATCAAACCCCTTGGCCCAAGAACGCGACCAAGTTTACCAACATCTTTCATGATATCCGGCGTTGCTACCATCACATCAAAATCGGTCCATCCTTTTTCGATCTTCTCGATGTAGTCGTCCGCACCAACGAAATCTGCACCAGCTTCCCGGGCTTCATTCTGATGTTCACCACGGGTCAGTACGAGCACCTTAACTTCTTTGCCAGTTCCGTGCGGTAGTGCGACTGAGCCACGTACCATCTGTTCGGCGTGCTTGGGATCTACCCCCAACCGCATAGCGACCTCTATGGTCTCGTCGAATTTCGCTACGGCAGACTCTTTTACAATGCCGACAGCATCGCCGACGGTGTATTCCTTTCCAACCTCAATTCGTTCAGCGCCACCAGAATACCTTTTCCCTCTGTTCATGCCCATCTCCTTAATTCAATACACGCGAAAACCGCCGCATCCAAGCGGCGGTTCATTACCGGCACAGATTCACCGGCAAATGCGGTCGACTTAAGCATTCTACGCCGCGTATGTCTTACACAGTCCATTCTATCCCTCGACTTCGATTCCCATACTTCTTGCAGTCCCTTCGACCATTTTCATGGCAGCATCAACATCGTTTGCATTCAGATCGACCATCTTTAACTCTGCTATGGCACGCACCTGGTTCCGCGTAACTTTACCAACTTTCAATCGATTCGGTTCCCCTGATGCTTTTGCGAGTCCAGCATCACGTTTCAGTAGGACTGCCGCAGGCGGTGTCTTTGTTATAAATGAAAAACTACGATCAGCATATACAGTGATGATGACCGGAGTAATAATGCCCATCGAGTCTTGTGTCTTTGCATTGAACGCTTTGCAAAACTCCATAGGACTGACGCCATGCTGGCCCAATGCCGACCCTACCGGCGGCGCCGGATTGGCAAGACCACCCGGGACCTGCAGTTTTATCGTGGTTGTGATTTTCTTTGCCACTCGATTCTCCTTACGACACGTGCGCAACTTGTAGAAAATCAAGCTCTACCGGGGTTGCACGTCCAAAAATGCTAACCATTACTTTCAGTTTTCCGCGATCTGGATGTACTTCTTCGACTACGCCAGTAAAGTCTGTAAACGGACCGTCCGTTACCTTGATATGATCTCCGTTTGAATAAGGTACCTCGGCTTGCTTTTTGTCTTCCCGGCTCTCTTCGACCCGGTGCAATATTCGATCTAGCTCACTCTTGCGAAGCGGTTGGGGTTTTGTGCTTGAACCCACAAAAT
>JABIQT010000472.1 GCA_018667995.1 Candidatus Latescibacterota bacterium | reverse complement strand
CGTTCTGCGATGCAATGAGGATTCTTGTGACCAACGTTTGCGACCAATCGGTGCTCTGGACCAGAGGCACCGACGGCTACTTCACCTATCGCATCCCCGTACTCGTCGTCACGACTTCCGGCACGGTAATAGCCATCTGTGAAGGCCGTAAGAGCGGCAGCGGCGACTCTGGGGATATCGACACTTTGGTCAAGAGAAGTGAAGACGGGGGGCGGTCCTGGTCTGACCAGCACGTCATCTGGGACCAACCGGGGAACGTCTGCGGAAATCCCTGTGCCGTGGTGGATCATGAGACGGGGCAAATACTGTTGCTGATGACGCACAATCTGGGTGTCGATCGCGAGTCACAGATCATCGATCAAACCAGCAAACGTGGACGTACCGTATGGCTGTCGACCAGTGAGGACGATGGACTGTCGTGGTCCGCGCCCGAAGAGATCACTTCGACCACCAAGCGGCCGGACTGGACCTGGTATGCCACGGGCCCGGGCAACGGTATCCAATTGACCAGCGGCCGCCTACTCATCCCGAGCACGCATTCCAGATCTGGAACGACGACCTTCTATTCCCATGTCATTTATAGCGATGACCACGGCCAATCGTGGCAGATCGGTGGTACCTCGCACGAGGGGGATGTGAATGAATGCTGCGTCGCGGAACTCAAAAACGGCAGCGTCATCCTCAACATGCGCAACTACGATCTTGATGAACCGACTCGGCAGATAGCCTTGAGCAAGGATGGAGGTATCACCTGGTCCAAGCAATGGCATGACGACGCATTGCTTGATCCCATCTGTCAAGCCAGCCTCATCAAATATCCCACCGGGGACGATCTGATATTCTGCAATCCGGCCAGCCGTGATGCCCGCAAAAACATGACCATACGACTGTCCAGAGACGGTGGAAATACCTGGCCCTATGCAAGGGTCCTGCATCCCGGATTTTCGGAGTATTCCAGTCTTGCTATTCTGCCGGACCGTACGGTAGGATGCTTGTACGAATATGGAGCGAACGATCGTAACGAACATCTGATGATGGCCAGGTTTAACGTGGATTGGATACAGGAAGAAGGCAAACAATAGCATGGGGATGATTACGCTATTTGCGGCGGCCCTGATGTGCACCATCTTGTCGACTGATTCACTCGGATCCTTGTTCACCGAGGAACGGATCAGCAAGGCCCCTGCACCCGCAGTTTCCACGGCCGAAGGTGGCATCTACTTCTCTCGTAAAGTTGGAAAGGACAGGGGATGGTCCATACTCAGTGTAGATCCGGAGGGCGGTGACGAACGCACGGAGGTCCCCTTCACGTCGGGAATGGGAGAGTACAATCCAGCTCTATCGCCCGATGGCGGGACCATTCTCTTCAACACATATCGCTATGGTGGTTGGAAGCTGGCTTCCAGAAAATTGGGAAAGTCTTCGGTGACGAGGCTCAGTTTTGGAGACGGATACGATACAAACGGAGTTTATTCACCGGACGGTAAACAGATACTCTTCGAGAAGAGTGATCGTAGTGGCGTGGATATCTTGATCATGGACGTGGCCGCACAGAAGGAACGAAATCCCATTCGGGACCTCACCGCCAGTGACGAACGGGTACCCGTCTGGACACCTGACGGTCAATCTGTGGTGTTCTTCAGTGACAAAGATGGTCCAAACCAGATTTACCAATGGTCCGAGGGCGATGATGAACCCCGAAACCTGAGCGCCAGTAAGGGAAATGACTTTGCTCCAGCCGTCTCACCAGACGGAACGACCATCGCTTTCTACTCGGACCGCGCCGGATATGCCGATCTGTTTGTCATGAGTTTGAACGGTTCCGGGCAGGTCAACCTTACAGAGCCCTTACATGATTCTGACAATAAGTATACCTTCGGTGGGCGGAGTTACTGGGTATACAAGGCCGCCTGGTCTCCTGATGGATCAAAGATCGTGTTTATGTCGCGGGTGGACGGAGACTACGAACTATATACGGTAGGCGCTGATGGAAGCGATCTCAGGCGCATCACCCACACAACCGCTTCCGAACTCACACCCGCCTGGGGCGTGTCCGTCATGCCATAGCGACTTCAACTCGCGAGTGACGCAGAAACATGGGCGGATCGGCGACACAGGTTCGTACGTTTTCTTTCAGTTCGAATCTCTTAAGCCGATAACATGGAGGCCTTTTGGAACGTATTTTCCCTAACCTGTATCGCTTCAGCGATGGCCCCAGAGGCCCTGCGGAGAAGATGAGCTACACCTATCTGCTCGTGCACGAAGAGGGCAACCTCCTGGTGCGTCACTGGGGTCTTTCGTCCGTGTTCGACTTTCTCGATGAGATTGACGATCTGGGCGGTATCGACCGTCAGTTTATCGCTCACGATCATGACGCCAAACGCGGTGACCTCCACGACCGGCTCTACGAACGGTTCGGATGCAAACTCAACTATCACGAGGCAGAGCGCAAGGCGGTG
>JABIQT010000943.1 GCA_018667995.1 Candidatus Latescibacterota bacterium | reverse complement strand
TGCCGGGCCAGCTGCCTCCATCCAGGTGCCCGCAAAGACATTCATGCCTGAAACGAGGGCATCAGCCATGGCACCTACGAAGTTGCTAGGACTCGATACGAAGGACAGGAAACGAGGGTGGTCCACATGCATCATATGCGAGAATACATCATCCTTGACCCGTTTCAGGACCTGCGCCCAGGGCATTCCGTCTTCCGGCGGAGTTTCCCTGAAGAGCGCTTCCATCTGTGGCCGGGAGGCGGTGTTAGAAACCGGTTGATCGGGAAGAGATTCAAAATGTGAGACGAGGAGTTCCACCACCTCGTGACCGAGGTCCCGCATATCCTGGGGGGATAATTGCAGATTAGAGCGATGCGACGAATTTGTCATTTTGTGACCAGGGCTGCACTTCACGATTGGTTTGCATCGAAGAGTGCCTCGATCTCCGCTCGCATTATTAACACGTTGGATCTACATTCCTGACGGACCCATCGGCCAACCGGGAATCGGCTTGTCTCTTCTGAGCCTTCGTGTCTCTGTGGTAAGAAATGATGCTTGAATTACTCCACCGAAAGTACTAGCGAATCTGGAATTGGGCAAGCTCCGAGACCGTCTCAAATACAGAAAGGGAATTCGCGATGAAAATCGTTGATACGATTATAGAACTGTTCGCAGATAAAGGCAACGAGGCATATCTGGGAGAACCGGTGTCCCAACTGGAGCATGCCCTGCAAACCGCCTACCTCGCAGACCAGGAGGGTGCTTCCGACATACTCGTTGCAGCGGCACTGCTCCATGACATCGGGCACTTACTGCACGGTCTTCCAGAGCACGTTGCCGATCAGGGAGTCGACGGACATCATGAAGCGGTTGGGGATGCCTGGCTGTCGCAGTTTGCCGACGAGGAGGTCACCGAACCTATGAAGCTGCATGTGGCCGCAAAGCGCTACCTGTGCGCCTCGGACCCGGACTACCTGAACGGCCTATCCCCGGCATCGGTGAAAAGTCTTGAATTACAGGGAGGTCCTTTTTCCGAAACTGAGATGCGAGCCTTTCAAGAAAATCCTTTTTACGAGGATGCCCTTCGGTTGAGACGATGGGACGACCACGCGAAGATAGAGGGATTGGCCGTACCGGATCTGGAATCCTACCGTGTGAGGCTCAACCGCGTGTTTGGAGTTTGAGATTGGTGGTGGAACCACAGAGGCGCAGAGACACAGGGAGATGAGGAAGGTCTTAGGCGGTGTTCCAGGGACTCTTCGAGGGACTCTTCGATAGATTATGACTTAGGATTTCTGCGGGAGAGTAAGCAAGAGACTGAAACGTGTTAAGTAGCAATTTGGTGAACAAATCATGCACTATGCCAACCCCGAGAAAGCATGCCAATCTGTGCCTGCGGACCATTTCCCTTTGAATGGAGCGACTCAATAAGTACCGGCAGATATACCTTCCCAGCGTGACAGCCAAGTGTCGCTGGACTCCACAGCAGAAGAATTTCCCGGGCTTCTGACCACAAAGCCTTTGTCTCTGCCGGAATCGGTGGCGGATTCCGTAGCCTCATAACGTACGTCCATGGACCAACGGACAGCCTCGGACTGGTTGGGCAGAGCTCGGTGAGGCATTTTCTGTGGAAAGCATAGCACATCGCCGGGGTCCATCTCTATTGAATGCCCTTTCAAATCAGCGCTTTCTTCTCGTGATAGTCCCAGGAACCCGGATTCTTCATCGACCGCACCTTCCAGGAGCTTTGATCCATGCAGCCCAGGTGCTACCTGCAGACAGCTGTTTTCTTCGGTGGTGCGTTGCAGGGGGTACCACATGGATATGACGTGGGTCTCTTCCGCGTCGCGGTAGTACTGGGCGTCCTGATGCCAGGGGGTGTCTGTCCATTTCTGATCGGGCAGTTTGGGGCGTGCGTTGAAGATACCGTGGACGGATATCTCGGCGGTTCCCAGGAGTGCTTGTGCAATATCAAGCAGCGTGGGGTGGACGAGGATCTGATACATCTCTGGACAGACGAGGTCTCGGCGCGGACTGCGGCTGTAGTTGGGTTTTCCGGCGGCATGCCAGGCTTGGAGGAGACGGTGCTGGAAGTCGATTTCGGGGTAAGTGGAGGGGATGAGGCCCTGTGCATGCCATTGGGATATGGTTTTATTGGTCCAGCGGTTGAGGGCGAATTGTGATAGTTCGAGGAGGTTGGTGGGCAGGATTGATTTTAGGTGGATGTAACCGGTTTTGTGGTATGATTTGACTTGGTCGGGGGTGATTGTTGTCATGGGATTGTCTCTTGGTTGATTCGTTTTGTTTTGTATGTACTTTTCTTTAAAAGAAAAGTACCAAAAGAAGCGTACTTTCCCAGGCTCAGTTTGGTGGTGACTGGGAGTATTGCGGCAATAAAAGGTTCCGCCCTTCCATTCCCCTCCGCCGAGTATTGCTGCGCAATTCTCGCATGCCCTCCCGCAACGGAGGCTGGGACTTTGTGGGCATTAATCCGCTGGAGGGAAAGTACAGAGGTAAGGCAAGACGGGCTGGCGGGGTGACCGTCTATTCCGTTCCCGAAAACCGTGCCTTTATCTCCCTATCTGCGTCACGCCGCGCGTCACGGTCGGCGATGGTCTGGCGGCGGTCGTGTTGTTTCTTGCCCTTTACGAGACCGAGTTCGACTTTTGCGCGGCCTCGTTTGAAGTAGAGTTTGAGCGGGACCAGCGTGAAACCGCGCTCTACGATCCGCCCCGTCAGTCGGCGGATTTCGTCTTTATTCAGCAGCAGTTTGCGGGTTCGGGTGGGATCATGGTTGTTGTGGGTGCCATGTTCATAGGGACTGATGTGCATGCTGTAGAGAAAGATCTCGCCTCTGGAAATGCCGGCATAGCTATCAACGAGGTTGGCGCGGCCGTTGCGGAGTGACTTGACCTCGGTACCCTCTAATACGATGCCAGCTTCGAAAGTATCGAGTACGATGTAGTCGTACCGTGCCTTTCGGTTGGTCGTGATGATTTTGATGCCCTCTTCCGTGTCCGTCGGTTTTGCCATGATGATTCTCTATTCTATTCAATGCTTCACAGTAGCCAAAATCCAGTGATATTCGCCTCGTCAGATGGGCGACTCGTCTGCCTGCAGCCCCTATAATACGCTTGACAGCGGATGCACATCCATGTAATATAGGGTCCTGTTTGAATCACGACAAGCCGAAGTGGTGGAACTGGTAGACACGCTGTGTTCAGGGCGCAGTGGGCTTATGCCCGTGAGAGTTCGACTCTCTCCTTCGGCACTCCATGAAAGACAAAGGGTTACGGCGATACGCTGTGACCCTATTTTTGTGTCCAAAAGCACTGTGTTGGCCATTTTGTGCAGTTTTTGTGCAGTTATCAATGCAAACAAAGGTGTCAACGATAACCAATGAACACTATAGCATGGCTATGGCATATCCATAGGGGGATGAACTGGTCTGAAAACAGCCAACCCATTCCACCACTTTGGTGTAAGTTCCTGCTCATGATAGATATTGAAAGATGATCTGTAGGAAGGAACAGCAATTACTTATTGTCTGGCTCAAAGTCGAAATCTTCTACTGCCAGGTGGAGG
>JABIQT010000585.1 GCA_018667995.1 Candidatus Latescibacterota bacterium | reverse complement strand
CTTCTGTATCATCGGATACCTCGTCAGAAAGGCGTTTGACATTGAGCCCTCTGCCGCCCAGAAAAAGGCGTGCGAGATCCGCTTCAGTAGGACTCTTGGTGACTTTGCCGTCCGTAAGGTTAATGTGCAGAATGTTGCCGCCATATCCGAACATCACTCCGCTCTCTTTCCGCGGGTTTTTCCGCTTCTCGCCAGCTTCTCGCGTTTCTCCTGGGCAAGCGCATGCCGCTCGCCAAAGAGAATAGCTCCGGGAGCACACCGCTTTACGCAAGACGGATCCCCTTCGCACAGATCGCAAATCAGGGGATATCCTGAATCCGGATGCAACGTTACCACACCGAAAGGGCAGCCATCTACGCAGTCTGCACAGCCGATACAGTCTTTCTTGGTGAGTTGTATCGTGCCCGTTTCTTCATCCTGGTGCAACGCATGGGTGGGGCATGAGGAGACGCAACCCGGGTGGGCGCAAAGCCGGCAGACGTTGGGTACATCAATTCCTTCGGAGTCTATTTTCGTGATCTTGATACGCGACTGGTCTGTGCCAAAGTAGCCTTCATGCTGCACCACACAGGCCACTTCGCAGGCGCGGCATCCCGTACAGAGCGATTTCTTCGTAAGAAGCCGGTCCAATGTCATCTCCTTGATGGCCGGGCAGGCCTATTCGGCCTTTTAATTATAGTGACTCATCTGATACGTCTTAATGTATAAATGCGCAAGGCAATAATAACAAGATTTTCCCGGTCTCGGGATCAGTTTTGATGAGGAGAGGGCTGATCTGAGTCAGAGGCGTGGCACTAGAGGTCCGCTCGGTGGTGGGTATGTATGCCGGGTTTCTCATTCTGCACCCCCAACGTTAGCTGAGCTTGGCAAGTACACGAAGTCACCATTTATGAGAATTTGATCTGCCTGCAACGTCTCAGTGGAGGAACTACCTGGTCTCGAAGCCTGTCAAGTTCGACCAGATCGAAACCGGGCTGGGGGGGCTGTGGTTGGGTAGGAAGGCGAATCGGTGGTACTCCAGGAACGCTCAAAACACAAGCAAACGCCATATCCTCTCAGCGGTTTCTGCCATCCTCCCATTCCTTCCTGGATATCCTCAATTCGCCGTCTCCACCACCCGAAAAGGATGTAAATCCGAGCGACATCAGCGGCGCCTGTTGCGGCGTGTGATGGGCATTCCTCGTCACGATAGCTTTGACGCCATCATCATGGAAGATTTGGTCGACGATGCACTTGAGTGCCTCACGATCAATGTCATTGTCCTGATACTGTGATAGGACCACATGTCCCAGGTCCATCACGCCGTCTTCCTCAATACTGTCTAGCGCCAAAAGACCGATGACCTTGTTTGCACTATACAGATAGACGGCATAGAAGCGGTCGGCATGACCTCCGAAATGGCCCGCCAGGCCTTTCGCACCTTCCTCATCTGTAGGCCATTTGTCAAACACAGGGCCCGGTGCGGCCTTCCAGTCGGCGGCCAGCTCTTGTATGTCCTGCCAGTCGTCCTGCTCGAATGCTCTCAATACGAGTCTCAACGTTACGAGAGCGTCCATTGTTATCCCTCCAAAGGTCTATCGGATTGGTTCTCTCCGGAAAAAACCACACTATCCATTGACTAAGAAAAATCGAACCAAGAAGATCAAATGATATAGGACAACATGTTTAGAAAGTCCAAGAATGTGAGGCTAGGAAAGATCATTGAGCTGGTCACGATGTTCGTTCCTGTTCCAGGAATTGAAATTAGGAATATAGCCGCTCGACCTATCAAATCGTTGCACCTACGAAACACCCCGGGGTGACAGTTTGTTCTCTTCTGCCATTGTCGTGAAAAGTATCCGGGTTATCGATAAAAGTTATTGTGCTTACAGATTCGTTTTTGTATACAGTACCCCATATTCGGACAAAAAGATCTTTAATTCTTTATATAGTCATTGCGATCGATTGAAACGAACGAGAATCTTGGATAATCGCAACAGAGGGAAATCAGATACCATTCGGTCGCCCCAGACAGTCGGATAGGCTCAACTCCCATGAAAGGAAGACCCGTGAGTGAATCTCGCGTACTGCGATATCCTATAGATATCATCTCCGTGATCACCGTCCTAGCTGCGGTTAGCGTTCAAATTGGAGCATTTGCCATGGGATGGCCCTGGTATACCATGTTCCTCATCGTTGTGCTCATGCGGCAGACCCATCTCGTTGAACACAATCATTCTCATCTTTCCATTTTCCATCAGTCCTTCTTGAACGAGATACTGGGCTTCCTCTGTTTCCTCTGCAACAGCACACCTTTTGAATTCTACAAGGTACATCATGTGCGAAATCATCATGCCTACAACCAACGATTTGACGGGGACGAGCAAGATTGGTCCAGTATCTTCGGGTTTACCACCGCCCATTATCCAGATAAGCCTGTCAGTCGGCTCTATTATGTCCTGAGTTTTCCAGTATTAACGATCTGTCAGAGTCTCATCGACGTGCTACGGGCGCCAGATTCGAGAATGTTCCGACGGTTCTGCCGATCAACGGCTATGTTTGTCACTGCCAGTGCAATCTTAATCTACCTGGATCCTTTGAGCTTCCTCTTCTTCTTCTTTATTCCGTGGATCATAGTCACTTTTGGGCTGGGCAACAACAACTACAGCCACCACCATGGTTGTGCATTGAGCAACCCGTATAACGCGTCCAACGTATTCACCGACGCGCTCTACCAATCCCTTGGCTTCTACATCGGCTACCATGTGGAGCATCATATCAGGCCCGATCTGCACTGGAGCCTGTTGCCGGACTACCATGAGAGCATCAAGCAGTATATACCCGCCGAAAATTACCGACCAAATCAGCCCATTGCGGCGACCGAGGAAAAAGACCACAGTCTATCGACCGAAAAACAGGTTAATAGTGGTGTGGTCCCTGAAGCAGGTCTCAATGGCGCTGAACGTCCTGTCGATGCATCCTCTATAGGCCGTGACGGTGCGGGGGACACATTCATTAAGATTGCCACTAAGGAAGAGGTCGGTGCGAGCCGAACAATGGTCCTCGATGTAAAAGGCACAAAGCTTACGATATTCAATTTGGACGGAGACTATCGTGTAGTCAAGGACGCCTGTATCCACCTGGCTCAGAGCGGTATCGAAGACGAGGACGTTTGTCCGCTACGTGAAGTCTGTCCTATCCATGGCGCAAAATTCGACCGAAATCCTGGAGCAGTCACCGGCCCGCCGGTTCTGGCCGACAATGTCGAATGCCCTTTGCATGGCGCATGCTTCAATATCAAAACTGGTGAAGTCACTGCCCCGCCAGCTTTGACATATGCGGATTCATACAACGTGAGGGTTTCAGGATCTGATATTGAGATTGAAGTGTGAGGAAATCAGGGGCAGGCCTATTGTCGATTGTAGGGCATGGCCGTGGTATCAAGCAGCGCATTGATTGTCTGCGGTTGGCTCGGACCGACGTTACATTGGATTCCGATTTTCAGCTTGGCCAGGCAATTGAAATCGCGTCAGCCGCTCCAGTTCTTCTTGGCATGGTGAGCCGGTCTGAACGTTACAAATAACATGCCTTCACGGAATAGGCAGCCATGGAACGTCTGTTACGATGGCGGATGGTACCAGACGTTGATTCAAGAGAAGTACTGGTCTCCATGCTCTGCTAGTGCCGCTTCGGATAGTGGAAGATGGCCATCACTTCCTTCCTATCTCATTGCTGGCACACGGCACCCTTCGAGCACCCCGGACCATTGGTTTTGATAAACAGATCGAAGGTCTTCTCGGCATGGCTTTCGTCCCTGAATGCCAGATT
>JABIQT010000918.1 GCA_018667995.1 Candidatus Latescibacterota bacterium | reverse complement strand
GACGCAGGCGTCGAAGCTCATCTTTCTTGAGATGGAATATATCGTATCGGGTTCGGGGCGCACCCTCCTCAATCGCTGTTGTCAGTTGGGCTGAGCCACCAGAGGGCTCGATTAGACGGAGTATCGATCTTCCGGCCGTGGTCTTTCCACAGCCGCTTTCCCCCACCAGGCCCAGCGTCTCGCCCCGATTGATTGAGAAACCTATTCCGTCTACCGCCTTGAGGACTGACTTCTTGCGGCTGAACATGCCTCCGCCGATGTCAAAGTACTTTGTGAGATCAGAGACCTCAAGCAGAGGTTCCGCCATGCTGGATTCCTTTATTTTATAGTAAGGATACCGAGGAAAGTCTGGAATGGTATCCTCATAGGGTCACATCGTCAATCGTTCTGTGCTACGGACATTTCTACTCTGTTCCACTCGGCACACCGAACCAGATGAGCTGTCGAGGCTTCGGATAGGTCCTGTACATTCTTATGACAGCTCTCAATCGCGTAGTCACATCGATCGCCGAAACGGCAACCTTCGGGATACCTCGTGGGATCCGGGACGACGCCCTCGATAGTAGCGAGTTGTTCCGATTCCGTGGTTAGTGTAGGAACCGAGTGTAGTAGGCCCCTGGTGTAGGGATGACGGGGATTGTTGAATAGTTCGTGCACACCCGCCTGCTCCACGACCTGGCCGGCATACATAACCACCACGTCGTGAGCCATCTCTGCGACTACTCCCAGGTCGTGCGTGATCAGAATCAGCGCCATGCCCAGCTCTTCTTGTAGTCGACGCAGGACATCGAGAATCTGAGCCTGTATGGTTACGTCCAATGCGGTTGTAGGCTCGTCGGCAATGAGCAGAGCAGGATTACAGGAAATAGCCATGGCAATCATGGCGCGCTGCCTCATGCCTCCGCTGAGTTCATGGGGATAGCTCTTCGCACGCTCCTCGGGCAGCGGCATTCCTACCATTTCGAGCAATTCCACACTGCGCGCCCAAGCTGCTTTCCGATTTGCCTTCTGATGTAATCGCACGGCTTCGGCGATCTGCTCGCCAATGGTAAAGACCGGGTTGAGCGACGTCATGGGCTCCTGGAAAATCATGGCAATGTCATTGCCGCGTGTGCCCCGGATTTGTGCGTCCGACAGCGTGAGCAGATTGCGATCCCGAAACCAGATCTCTCCTCCCGCTATTCTCCCTGGCGGCTGCGGCACGAGCCTGAGAATTGAAAAAGCGGTCATGCTTTTTCCACATCCGGACTCGCCAACGATGCCGAGAGTCTTTCCTTTAGCGACTTCGAAACTCACGCCATCTACCGCGCGGACCTCGCCATCATCGGTATCGAAAAATGTCCTTAAATCATTCACGCGGAGCAAGGATTCGTTGTCAGACATAGGTTTCCTCGGGACCAGGTTTCAATATGACCCTCAGGGGGCAGAATTCAGTATTGTCCCTTAGGGTCAAGGGCATCTCGCAAACCATCACCGAGAAAGTTGAACGCCATGATGGCCACGAATATAAACACGCCTGGGATCAATATCCAGGGCGCCTGCTGCATCACACTGGCATTCATAGCCGCGTTTAACATATTTCCCCAACTTGCCTGTGGCTCACGGATGCCGAGGCCCAGGACGCTGAGGGCTGATTCCATGAGAATATAGCCAGGTATGCTCAATGTAGCCGAGATGATGGCAAATGAGAAGGTGTTCGGCAGGATATGACGAATTATAATACGACCGGTGCCCGCGCCCAATGCTTGAGCCCCCTGCACAAAGTCCTGGGCCCTGAGTGAAAGTACAATACCACGAATTACGCGAGCGAACCCGGCCCAGCTGATAAAACTAAGGATAACGATAATCATCAAGTATATCTGAACGGAAGACATGGATAGTGGGAAGGCGGCTCTTAGCGCCAGCATGAGATAGAGTCCCGGAATCATCATGAAGACTTCGCTGACACGCATCAGCACATTGTCGAGCTTACCACCAAAATAGCCGGCTATGCCGCCGATGACCATACCGATGGCAAAGGTGATCATCACGCCCACCAGGCCGATGGATAGGGAAATCCTCGCGCCATGAAGAATCCGCGTGAAGATGTCCCTTCCCAGTAGATCGCTGCCAAATAGAAAGATGCGAGGCGGTGCGTCCATGCCGAGCGTCTCGGATGGTAATCCAAACAATCGTCTTTCCATCGGGATGAGGCCCAAAAGGTCGTAGGGCGTGCTCTTGGCAAAAATGGTGACAGGATAGCTACGTGACGTGTCTTCGATGAAGGATCTGCTGAACATGACAGGATCGATTTTTACAGTGGTATCGTAAACAAAGGGCCATAGATGCCAGTTTCCATCAGCATCGATTAGATGGAACGATGTGGGGGGGTGGTACGACTTTCGACTATTCTGATCGTCATAAGCATACGGGGAGAGAAAATCGGCGAAGAGCGCTGTTGTGTAGAGTACAATGAGGATTAGCCCACCCGTCATGGCCAGCCGATGCCGGCGCAACCTGCGAAATGCCAGCGCAGTCTGCGACATGGAATTCTGGTCGACGTCTGAAATGGTGGTTGCTGTACTATCGGACACTTGGTGGTTCCATCCTCTGTTGCTTCAATGGTTTGAGAAGGGGATCAAGGTTCGGGCTATCATTCCCGTCAAGACAGGTGCGCGATGATTCTTACGGACAGGGTCTATTCATGTCGGATCCGTGGGTCAGACAGGGCAAGGAGAATGTCGGCACTAAGATTGCCAAAGACCAACAGAACCGATCCCATGAGGAGATTGCCCATTACCAGAAACAGATCCTGGCTGATAACGGCATCCAACATCAGTCTTCCGAGGCCGGGCCAGGCAGTAATGATCTCTGTAATGGCCGCCCCACTGAAGACCGTCGAAAGCTGATACCCAAATATGGTTATGAACGGGTTGATCGCATTCCTGAGCGCATGCTTGTAAACAACGACGTGTTCCGCCAGACCCTTCGCCCGAGCGGTGGTGACGAACTCCGCTCTAAGTGTCTCCAGCATGTTGCCGCGCATTAAGCGCACCAGTCCTGCCATGCTGCCCGTGCCCAGGACGAGGGTAGGTATCATCAGATGATGCAACCGATCCCATAATTGCCCCAGGGGAGACAGGGAGTCATAATTGATGCTCTGCAGGCCACCAATGGGAAACCAGCCGGTGACGGATGCCACGTATAATAGCAGGAATGCGAGAAAGAAACCCGGTACAGACATACCAAAAAATGCACAGAATGAAAACAACTTGTCGGCACGAGTGTAAGGGTGAACCGCGGAGTAGATGCCGATAGGAATCGCCAGAATCCACGCGAGCAATATCGCTGCCACAGAGAGCTGAAGGGTATTCCAGAGTCGTTCGGCAATCAATTCGATGATGGGCACATGATACTTGAATGAGTAGCCGAAATTAAGTCGCGGTCGGATGATCGGAATTCCAACCAGGGTATCAAATTCGGGAGCAATTACCTCGCCGAGCCAGTTGATATACTGATTATCCCAGTGAAAACCGATACTCCAGCCGTCATCGGTGTCTATGGACACAAAAAAGGCAGGCTTGTCCAGGTGGAATTCTTCTCGCATGCGGTCCAGCGTTTCGCGGCTTATCTCCGGGTTCAGCTCCATAGTGCTGAAATAGTCGCCGGGTGCCAATTGCATGATCCAGAAGGATATCAGAGAGATACCCAGCAGAAGCGGGATCATGTTGGCAAATCGCCTGAGAATATATCGAATCATAGGCAGCGCTGGTTTCGGCCGCGAACTGGTGGGAGGCGTCGGAAAGGGGAAGGCTCCCCTGACAGTGGGGCTTTACAGGTCCTTCCGATAGACTTCCGCCATATCGTGGAATCCCCGGGCGTAAGCTGTCGGTCTCGCATTGCCGATGGTGTTTCTTACGGCAGTTACGTAGGCTGGCAATGCTGAATAGATCACTGGTAGCTGTTCAGCGACGATGTGTTGGAAACGGTCGTAGATAAGTTTTCGCTTTTCCGGGTCAAGTTCCTGCACGCCGACGTTGAAGAGAGAGTCTATTTCGGCTTCCCACGCCGTGGCGGGGCTCTCCTGCTGAGGATTCCAGAAATGCAGGGAGCCCTTGGTAACCCATACATTACGGCCCCCTTCGGGCTCAACCCCTCCTGTTAGACCCATCAGAAGACCTTCCCAGTCATATGTCTTGGTGAGTCTGGTAACGAGCGCATTGAAGTCAATAGGGGCGAAATTGACCTTTATGCCAATCTTCTTTAGATCAGCCTGAACGATGAGGCCTATGTTCTCTCTCGTGGAATTGCCTGCGTTGGTGATCAGGTCGAACTCCACGGTATTTCCGCTCTTGTCCTCTACCACACCGTCGCCATCCTGGTCCAGGTATCCTGCATCTGCGAGAATCTGCCGTGCTTTGTCCAAGTCGTAGTCATAGGTCGGAACGTCTGAATTGTAGAATGTTACGGCGGCCGGCGACATGGCCGATATCTGCGGGTATCCCAGACCGTTCATTACGTTGTTGATGATCGTTTCCTTGTCCAGCGCATGTGCCACGGCCCGTCTAAACGCAACGTCGGTAAACCACCCGAGTTTCTTCTTATCCACTATATCCTTGCCCTGGCCATTTCTTCCGGGATTCTGATTGAATGCTACAAAGCTGGTGCCAAAGGCCGGACCATCATTGAGAACTGTGAAATTCTGTTCTCTTTCCTTCGGTTTTAGAATGGGATAATCCTGCCCCCGCACACTTACGGCATCCAGTTCACCAGCCTGGAATTTCAATAGCTCTACTTCCTGGTTGGGCACAACCACGATGCTGATTTGGTCCAAATAGGGTAAGGAATTGCCGGAAGCATCCTTGCGCCAGTAGTCCTCATTTCGTCGGAGAACAATCTTCTGTGCCGCCAGATACTCCGTGATTTTAAAAGGGCCAGTGCCGAGAATATCCTTGGGTGGCGTATTGATGCCCCATGTCTCATTGAACTTTCCAGACTCGACCGCCGACTCCAGGGCATGTTTCGGCATTATGGGCACGCCGATTTGACTCAAGAAGGGAGCGAACGGAACGGGCGTCACCATGCGAACCGTGTAGTCGTCGATTTTCTCGACGGATATCTCTTTCCCTTCAATCATCAATCCATCTTTGTAACTCGATGTGATCTGTGGATTAAACACCAGGCGGTTGAAGGTGAAATCGACATCATCTGCCGTAAAGGGCATTCCATCAAACCACTGGACATTCTTCCTCAGATGAAACGTCCACGTGGCTTTATCGTCGGCGACGGACCAGGACTCCGCTAGGAGGGGGATCACCTCCGTGGTAACTCCGTGAGTTCCTGTCAACCCTTCAAATGAATACTTTAGTATATCCGTTGAAGATGTTTCCTGAGCAATCATGTAGTTGAAGGATTTCGGGTCTGATGATTCCGATATCGTAATAGATCCGCCATGCGTACCAATTTCAGGCGTGAACAGCCCATCGGAGGATTCAATGGGAGTTGACTGTTGCGTCGTATCTTCGCCGCAACCTAATGATAAGCTACCTGCGATCACGGCAACCAGAATCGTGCTGTGCACGGATTTACTCATAGATTCGTGATCCTTCCTCGTAGTCCACTATAACTTTTATGCACTCGTCCTTGCGCCGTGTCGCCAGCTCAAAGGCCTCTTGCACTTTCGCGAACGGCACGGAATGCGTGATCAGGGGTGAGACGTCTATTCGTTTTTCGTGAATCATCTGCATCCCGCTTTTGAAATCGATATCAATATCCGGCCCCACCGAGGTGGTCAGTTTGAGGTTCTTTCTGAACAAGTCACCCATATCAATGGTGTATTGTTGTTTTCTCGGTACCCCAAAATTGATGAAATCCGCTTTTCGCCGTGCAAGTTTAATACAAGTATTGAAGGTGTCCTGCTCGCCCACCACTTCAATGACCAGGTCAGCCATCCGCCCCTCGGTAATGTCAGTAATCGCCTCGACGGGATCGATCTTCGAGGTGTCAACCGTGTGGGTCGCCCCCATTTGATGCGATGCTTCCAGGCGGTTCTGATGCTGGTCGATACCTATTATCTTTGCTGCGCCAAGGTTTGACAATACGCCCGTAAAGAGGAGCCCCATGGGTCCTTGCCCCATAATTGCTACTTCGGTTTCATACCAGAGGCCTAGCTTTTTCAGACAGTATATAACCGTTCCGAGCGGTTGTGCCATAAGGAGCTCTTCACGGGGCAGGTTGTCCGGTACATGAACAACCGACGATCCTTGACCCAGGAAATACTCCGCCATCGCTCCGGTCCCACCTGGCAATGCCAGGACGAGATCGCCCTCGCTGCACGTGTCTGACCAGGTTTTTTCTACTATTCCGATGCATTCGTGCAGTGTGCCACCTGGGGCCGACGGAAAGGATGCCCAGTGTCCATCCCCTAGGAAAGATGGGTGATCG
>JABIQT010000568.1 GCA_018667995.1 Candidatus Latescibacterota bacterium | reverse complement strand
GGTAGATCCCTGAGTGGTGCTGGCTGCGGCGGATTATGATTGTGTGTTGAGCATCTATAAGGAATGCTCCTTTCTTTAGAAGAAAGTAGCGCAAAGAATCGCACAGTTTACAATGCGTGACTGGATGTTCGGCTGGGGAATTGAAGTGACTTATGAACGCCGCCCGGCCAGTCCCCTCGCTTCGCGACAGGGCGTTTGCTTCGCAATCGCCAAACGGCCACCCCGGGTTGGCGGCGGTAAGTTTTCGGCGGTCTATCGCTGAGTAAACTGTGCAGTGGGAACTACTGATGTTGGATTGATAGTGGCTTAAGACGGTGCGTCGTACCGGGCGGCGCCCGGTACCTCCGTCAGGGTTGGGCGGCGCTGCGGAACTTGGCATTTGTGGTGCCGGGACAAATATTGATAGATCGGGTCTGTTTCTCTCATGTGTTTCCTGGAGCCATCCGTCTACAGAAACATCCGGTATCTGTGGATCGTTGCGCTTTACGGCAAATTCATCTCAAATATGAAAGGCTACTCATGTTGCGAAAAGCTTTCACCATGCGACTCAAGCCCGGTGCTTTGGCAGAATATACGCGGCATCATAGTGAGATCTGGCCGGAGCTGGTGGCGGAGATCGAGAAGTGTGGCATTGCGACCATCACTACTTTCGAACAGGATCCGGTGCTATTCCTGTTTTCGGAGATTGTCGACGAAGAGGCCTGGGACCGGCTATGGCATTCGGAGATCCACGACAAGTGGGCAGAGGTGATGGGGCCTTATATGGAGTTTCGGGACGATGGCATCGTGGATTCTGGAGATCTTCGTGAGATATTCCGCTGCGAGACGCGGGCCGGGAAGGAAGGATAGCGTATGTCGTCGACACTAAAAGGAAAAGCGGCTGTGGTGACGGGGGCCGGGCGAGGTGTGGGTCGCGAGGTCGCATGCCGTCTCGCGTCACACGGCGTGAAGGTCGCTCTCATTGCCAGGACTGCTGATCAACTGGCAGAAACTGAGCGACTCATCGTTGAGGCCGGGGGGAGTGCCTGCGCGATCCCAGCAGATTTGAGTACGCAATCCGGCGTTGCCCTTGTCAAGGAAACTGTGTCAGACCAGATCGGTCGCATCGATATACTCATAAACGCGGCCGGGGTCTTCGGGCCCATTCAGTTGATAGGGGACAGTGATCCGGATCGGTGGATAGAGACCATCACCATCAATACGATCGCTCCCTATTTGATGTGTCGGGCGTTTATGGGGGACATGGTTGATGCCGGTTTCGGAAGGATCGTAAACGTTTCCTCTGCGGCCGCGCTGCATCCGCCAGGACCATTGAACAGCGCCTATGGAACCAGTAAGGTGGCTTTAAACCAGTTCACCAGGCATCTGGCGGCGGAGCTTCAGGATAGTGGGGTGACTGCTAACGTAATTCATCCCGGAGAGGTAAAGACTGACATGTGGGCCGCTATTCGTGACGAAGCTGATAAGTTGGGAGCGGAAGGGGACGGCTATCGGGCATGGGTAAAGTGGGTAGGCGAAACCGGCGGGGATCCGCCGGGCAAAGCGGCAGATCTAGTTCTGCGACTGGTGGGCGAGGAGAGCGCCGGTGTGACCGGTAGGTTCCTGTGGATTGAAGAGGGCATCCAGGCACCCATCGCCAGTTGGGAATAACCGTCCGATGCCCTGCCCTGGGATGAAAACAGGGGGTTGGTGAAATACGCTATGCGGACGACCATTTTTCCAGGACAAACTCGCACCCCAATCCCAGCGCTCGGGATTCGTCAAGCATCAGGGCCTGGTTTGGAAACGAGATCACGCGCCAACCATCCCGAATCGCTTCGAGAACCGTGCCGTAAGGCCATCCCTCTGGCTCTGGGAGGTCGGATACGACCTCTCCATTCTGTACAAGAGAGACGCCGACCACCTGGCTGGTCACCGAGGAGCCGCTGGCCTGAAGATACAAAAGGTCCCGCATGGGGCCGCCTGATTTCACACTGCTGAGAAGTTCACGCAGATGTTCCTCCGTCAGCTCCCCCGCACTATGGTAAGCGATACATTGTTCACTCTCAGATATAAGTCGTTGTTGCATACTATGGTCTCCAATACGAAAATGTCGTGCTGCTCTGTCAGCGGAAAGTAGTTGGTTTACGGTCCCGTGTTAGGCAATGTGTTCGATTCCGAAGGTGATAATAACATCTGGTACATACCGCTGCGATTCAGTACCTCACTCCTTGATGCACAGATTACTCAGCGATAAACCATTGCCGCACTATCAGGAGGCCATGCGGGGTGGCCATTTGAGGACATCGCAAAGCGAAGTCCTCCGGTCGCGCAGCGAGGAGCGGGGAGTGGAGGTGATCCTAAGTCGTCTCATACTACCAGACGTCACTCCACCAACGCCTTGTAATCCGTGCGATTCTTTGCGCCACTTTCTTCTAAAGAAAGTGGCAATCTCTAAACGACTCTATATATCAGAAGATACAACCCATACAACATAGTATCAACACGTCGCACAGCGATACACACCAGCAGATCAGTCTGATTTCGACCAATGTAATCACATATCTTCTATAATATAAAACAATACTCAACGGTCCGAAAAATTAAAGCGAGAGACGCCAATGGACTCATCCCAAGTAGTCAACACCATGAACGACGAAGATGTCCTGTCCTTCTGCAAAAACGGCTACCTGATGTATCAATCCGTCGTACCGGACGAGATCAACCAGTGGGTAACCCAATTCCTCGAAACCCATGAACCCACCGATCTGCTCCAGGAAGATCGCTTCATCGAGCACGTCCTGCTCAATCCGCAAGCAGCAGATGCCGTGCGGGCCCTGCTTGGCGCCAACTTCGCGCTACCCACAGGCATGGCCAATCATCGAGTCGAATGCCCGGCGGACGCTCAAAGTTGGCACCGGGACGGCGGGTCGCGCATGGGATATGAAGTCAATCATCTACAGGTGTTCTACTATCCTCAGGACACGCCACTTGAACTGGGGCCCACGGAGGTACTACCGGGATCCCATTTCATATTTGCCCTGCAGCACTACATGGCACATTACGACCGAGTGCGTGGTGCGGTACAGACAAGTGCGCCTGCCGGCTCGATTTTCATTACGGCATACAACGTCTGGCATCGACGGGGTCGCTCCACGGCGACGGGCCTTCGAAATATGCTCAAATACTGCTACTGGCGTATGTCACCGCCGTCACGAGACTGGATCGCAGATCCCAATTTTGATTTTGGGCACGATCATAGTCCACACTATGCCATGGACGGTCCCACATTCCGCGTGCAATTCCGGGAATGGTACGATGCCGCTCGTATGTTTTATTGGCTCTGTGACAAGACTTCGGATTTCGATGCGATCAACGATGGACGGGAGTGGCCTCCGGGCCATCCCATCCTGTGGAAACCTGAAGGTTTTCGTAGATTCGGTGGGGCATGATCAACCGTACGCCCCTGGTCCATGGACTCCGAGAAGTCGTTTTCGGCGTGGATTGGCCCGGGCCAGGATATCCTCCGGCATGTGATAGTTCACGAACGGGTAAAACCGTTGGGCAATGTATCGCCGACCGTAAGGGGCCTGCTGAACCCATCGATAGCGGCCATTTGACCGGTTAATGCCACCTCTATGCCACGTCTGGTCATGCCACATTACTGCGGTGCCCGCTTTGCCTACTGCACTTACCGCCTGGCGCCCCTCGTAGGCTGGATTTCCGTTTCCATCATTATCGCTTTCCTGTGGTTGGCGCCCGCTCCTGTGACTGCCCGGAACGAATTCGGTGGGCCCCAGCTCTTGATCCACATCGCAGAGATAGTAGTTCAGGTTAACGATGAAACAGGGCACCTCGATACGGGGATCGAGTGGAACGCCCAGTGGTCGCGGAAAGCGGACCGTCTCATCGGCGTGCCAGGTTGATATCTCTGTGCCTGTTCCAGTTCGCAAAGCACTCATGGCAATCAGGTGGCAGTCATCTCCCAAAATGGCCTCGACCAGGTCTACGGTGTCGCCATGATCCACCAATGCCTCGAATTCCTCGCCGTGTTCGAACATCTTCGGTCGCCAGAGCTCCTGCATACCATACATCTCGGATTCTTCGTCTGGCGTTGAGAATGATGCCTCAACACCACGCCGCAGCTCCGATACGAACGTCTCGGATAATGCTTCTGGCAGGATCAAATATCCGTCCTTGTGAAATTGCGTGAGCTGTTCTTCCTGCGTGTTCATTAACATCCTCCTGAAACCGTTGGTGGAGTTTACGACATATCCATTGGTTTCTCGATGAAGCGTTGCAGCACACCCAGTGGTGAGTAGTTATCCCCGGGATGGCTCCGTCATCTTTAGTTTGGCCTTTCGCGTCAGTTCCGGCAGGTGATCGTCATTTTCCATCACTTGTTCCAAGTGCCTGAGGCGTTTTTGAGACGCGGTACGGATCATGGCCTGGCCATATCCCTCCTCAACCCAGAATCGGGCGCCACCACCGATGTACTCGCGCAGGTCGCTGAGGCGATCTTCCGGATAGCGTTGACAGAGATTCATGGTAAACATGCGTCGCCGCTCACTACCGCCAAAAGCCGCGTGCTTGGTATTGTGATTGAAACAGACAATGTCGCCCGGGGCCGTCTCCAGTGCCACCGCCGGCACATCCTCGCCCGAGATTCCCCAGGCAGAATCGCTTCCGCGGATGTGTTCCTGTAAGGTCTTTCCAAACGTATCGTTGATCTGGTGACTTCCGGGTATCACCCGCAGACAGCCCGTCTCCCGGGTCAAGGTATCCAGGTAGAAAGCGATTTTGATATGTCGTTGTTCCGGGTGCCAACCGTCAGAGTGCCATCCGGTGTCCCCCGCATAGTAATTGCCGTCGCTGCCCATGTAATTGAAATCGTCACCGACGAGGCTCGTTGCGATGCCCCTGATTCTTTCATCGTCAAGCAGTGTGGACAGCCGTTCGTGCAGATCTATGAATTGTGCGATGCAAGACCGAGCCGTGCCGTCATGCGCCTGACCGTTGTGCCCACCGCCGTGCCTTGCCCAGACTTCCTCGAAATCACTGATGATCTCCTGCACACGATCTGCCATTAGTCCGGGGAAGCCCAGGTATCCGAAAGTTTCGAAGAAGCTCAACTGTTGCGCGTCTAAATTATGTTTCATCTGTATGCCACCATTTCGCGAAGGTGTGGTTATTAGTCAAGAGGGGCCTCCTGCGACAGTGCCCGAATATAGCTGGAAGACAGCGCAAGTTATGCCGGCGGTAAGGTAAGTCAACAGGTTTGTATTGCAAGGGCATGGTGGACTGCGAGAAGTACGCTGACCAGAGCTGAAACTAAGGTGGTACATTGTGAGCACCCGTGTATTGGAGGAAACGGCGTTTGTAGAATAGCCACTATTATTGTTATTGCCACGGACGAACCGGGTAATTCGACACCTGAGCTGTTCCGCGGACCACAATCGGGGTGACGGATATGGGGAGTCGAAGCTGAATATTGTAGGGAGAGAATGTGTTGATAAATGCGGGTCGGAAGGATGAAATTTACCCAAACAGGAGGCAGTACGGCACGAAAGGAATAGGAGAATCGCCGTATTTTGCGGGCATGTTTTACTATGCGGTAACACGCGATGCACCTATCGCGGGGAGGTCAATCGCTGGATTCCTGCCCTCATGCCGCAGTCTATTTGGAGTTTAATGCGAAGAGAGTCGGTATTTGTTGGAAGGTTGCGGTCGACCGATAATCACGTTGGTCTCTCACCCAATGCACGGCCTACCACAATCTGGGAGCTATATTCATGGAGTGCAATTTCTTCGTTTTCATAGACGCACCTGCTTGGCGAACATACGTTCTAGACATGCGATTTCGCTGAGGCAAGAACCGGGGAATTTGTGAGGCAAAACTATGAAGATTACATCGATCGAGGCATTCGAGGTGGACTTCACGCCACATCCGAAGACGAAACCTCGCCGTCCCAGTATCAGTCAGGCTGTTACCATGAGAAAGCCCAAAGATCGGTACCAGCGATTGAGGTCGGCCGGACAGCCACCGTGGCAGGGCGTGGCGTGTGTGGCAACAGCGGAGGACGGGACCTGGGGACTTGGAATCACTATCTATGGATCTCCTGTGGTGGCCGTCATAAACGATCACTTCGCGCCCAATCTGGTGGGCGAGTCCGCCATGGCTACCGGTCGCGCCTGGGACATGATGGTTCGCCTGACTGCGCCATACGGTGGAACAGGCCTGGCCAGCTATGCCATCAGCGCCGTGGATACAGCACTGTGGGATCTCAAGGGCAAGATCCTGGAGAAACCTGTATATGAACTGTTGGGGGGCCCGCAGAAGGACCGCATTTTCTGCTATGCCACGGGATATGACACGGAGTGGTACCTGGAACTGGGCTTCAACGCCACCAAGATATTCACGCCCTGGGGACCTGAGGACGGGGCTGAGGGACTGCGTAAGAACGAAGAACTGGTCAGTAACACCCGAGAATTGGTAGGTGACAGCGCTGAACTCATGCTGGACTGCTGGCTATCCATGGATGAGGAGTATACTGTGAGGCTCGCTGAAACGCTGCGACCATACCGGCTCAAATGGCTGGAAGACTATGTGACACCGGAAAATTATCCTTGCTACGGCGCCATTCGAAGGCGTCTGCCCTGGCAGACGTTGGCTTCTGGCGAGCACTGGTATTTACCGACGACGTTTAATCATGCTATCACCGAGAACTACGTAGACATTCTGCAGCCGGACGTGCTTTGGGCTGGCGGTATAACTGCAGGGGTAAAGATCTGCCAGATGGCGGAGGCTGCTGGACTTTCGGTTATTCCCCATGCGTCTATGAACAATCCCTACGGCCAGCATCTCGTATATGCGATGTCTTCCGCATGCTGGGGGGAACGATCCCAGGGCGTGTCGCCACCGGGTGTACCTCTCGAAGAAATGGTGTATCTGCCTGGGACTGCCGTGATAGACGACGGATATTTGACGCCGAGTGACGCGCCTGGATTTGGAATCGAGGTGACCAGGGAATGGTTGCAGGAGCGGTGTGTCAGTAGTTAAACGAGTCCATGGATGAAGACATTGGAACGAACATCTGGATAATGGCAGAATGTGTGCCCCATTGAGATCACACATTACCATACTTCGAGAATTGCGGTCGCCACCGCTGCCACCGCCGCCAGGAACGCGGCTTTGTATGCCTTCGAAGAGGCCTTGTTTGCGCTTTCAACCGAGGCTTTGGCAATATCAAGGTCCTGCTTCATCATTTCCCTGGTGAGTTCCCGGTCACGGTGCGTCAATTCCCTTTCCTGTTGCAGCTGGTTCTGCGTGAGATGCAGCTCCTGCTCCCGGGATGCATGGTGGCTTACGTACTCCAGCAGCCGCATGACGTGATCCACGTCGAGGGGCGTGCCTTCGGCCGAGGTATAGTTCTTCTTGTATTGGTCCGCTCGTATGGCATAGCGAATCTGAAGTGTATAATAGTGTTCCTCGGTATCCGCTTTTTTCCGATTTGACTTTCTGAAGATCCCGGGGTAGCCATGCAGTACCCTCGTTACGTCTTCCTCGCCGACACCAATGGCTCTGGCAATGGGTGGTGGGGTCCTGCTTTTGTACTTGACCAGCCCCAGGTGGGAAATGAGTGCGGCAATGATCTCCTGGTCATCTTTATATTTCATGTTGCCTCCTCCGGCCGTACAAGCCATAGGTATTATGCTGACCGGTAGCCCTTGGGCCTTACGCTCCAAGGAGACTTGCGCCAGCAGCTGGTGGTATGTTTGATCAATCTACATCAGACCCCATATCATATTCATGAAGTACCATTAATTTTACACCAGTATCCTTGCAGAACGTTATAGCCTGCTGCAAGTGCTGAATCCCATAGCAGGTATCCTCTGACAGCTCCATCTGCAGAAACAATATAAGGGCAGCAGAAAGCTCGTCCAGGTCCAGATATATATCATCTTCGGATCTCCAGCCCATGTCTTCGTCCCATTCCTGCACTATTCTCGGGAGGCCGTTGAGACTGCCCTCTCGCGTGAAGACCAACTCCTGTAAATCATAGAACGGTAATACATCGAGAAGCACGACTATCATCGTCTCGTCTTCCCAGTACCAAAAGCGCATGCAATGCATGTCAAACTCTTCCGTCTCCGACGGTGTGCGGTAGTCGGCAACACGATTTCGCAGCGGCTCGATGCTACCCAAACCGGATATAACATGACTCGACACGAAACCCCAACACTCAATTGACATAGTCTAATTCCTCCCATTAGACTATGGGGTGGATGCAGGGCTGGAGCTGGGACGAACTTTGTTGTCGCCCATCTCTCATAGATACAGAACTCCTTGTTTATCAAACACCATTGGTCTAAAATAGTCTGACTTGAGACCGACTCAGTGCGAGACGGCCATGTTTTGACGTATCGGAAAAACGGCGGCGATTCTGAGACGGTATAACAGTCGTGACTTTGATTCCCAGTGAAAATCCGTGTGGCCTCAATTCGTGCTTAATTGGGCCTATCACCACATACCGGCACCCATGTTGAATACCCGGTGGATAATGACAAAATCGCAGCAATCCAGTCTATTCAATGTCCTAAAAAGCGTTTCAGTTTGGAAGCGCGGTGGCCAGCGTGCGCCCCATAAACCACTGCTGTTGTTGATGGCCATAGCCGCTGTCCAGCGTGGCGAACCCCGGTTGCGCCGATATGACGATATTGAGGGGGAGTTAAAACTTTTACTATCTGATTTTGGTCCCAAACGGAAGGTAGGTCATCCCGAGTACCCTTTCTGGCGTCTCAGGTCTGATGGTGCTTTCTGGGATATTCCAGAAAGTGATCAGGCTATCGCCGAATCACCTAACTTTTCGAAGTCCGGGAACATCCCGGCCGGCGCTCTAAGAAAAGTCAATGCAAGAGGCGGTTTCTCACAGTCTGTGTTCGAATTGATAGGAGCCAAATCCGAGTTTGCTTCCAAGATAATCTCAGAGATATTGGCGGAGCATTTTCCTACATCGGTCCATGACGACCTACTGGACGCGGTAGGTATGATGTGGCAGCCGCTTGTCATGGCCAGGAGACCCCGGACGCTCCAGTTTCGAGAGGACCTCATTCGATTGTATGAGCACCGATGTGCCGTGTGTGGATTTGACGGCCGGCTCGGATTGAATGACTTAGCCTTGGAAGCGGCCCATATCCACTGGCATTCGCACGGCGGTCCAGATGATCCAGAAAATGGAATCCTATTGTGCGCGCTCCATCACAAAGCCCTAGACCGTGGGGCCATAGGGCTAACTGAAGCGCGTACGATTATCGTGTCTCAAGATCTTCACGGCGGTGCGCAGGTACATAATACCATGACAAGATTTTGTGGAGAGCCCCTTCGGGCGCCGCAGAATCCCGCTCTGGTACCGGCGATAAAGTTTATCGGGTGGCATCGCAGTCAGGTCTTTCGAGATCCGCCAAGGGTGGAGTTTTAAATGAACGACTAAATCGGTTTCTTTATTCCGCATCGTCGCTGGTAGATTCGAAGTTAAGAATGGAAGGTCCCAAATGTCATTTAGTCCGCAGTTGAATCCCAGTACGATTGTGAGAAATAGACAAATTCGCGCTGTTTTAGAACCAGTCCCCAAGGTGGTATGAGCCGATCGTTCAACACGAAATTGCTCGTGCTTGTCCCAAATCATGTCAATTCAAGTTACGATGATCGGTGTCTTATCCTGCACAGATTACTCAGCGGTAGACCACTCGCCAATCTTCCGGTGACTCTGTGGGGTGGCCGATTGGCGTTTTCGGGCAGCGGAAATGTCTGGTCGCGCAGCGAGGGCTAGGGTACTGGGGAAGTGTCAGTCGGCTGGATCTGCCAGTAACTAGAGTATCAACGCTTTGTAACCTGTGCGATTCTTTGTGGTACTTTCTTCTAAAGAAAGTAGCAGTCTTTACAAGGGGGTAGACGCACAGGGCCAGGAATCCATGCGCCACCAAACGCACCGGGCACAAG
>JABIQT010000659.1 GCA_018667995.1 Candidatus Latescibacterota bacterium | reverse complement strand
TTATTCTGGGTAATGACCCTAGCCTGCTACTATTGGACTCCCCCGTCACGGAAGCGGAAAGCCCGGTGATCACCGAGCATCTCCCAAATTCAATTTCTTTGGATGTCTCATTAGATTCGCCGGGTATCCTGGTTTTGGGCGAGGTCTATTATCCAGCATGGAAAGCTTATATCGACGGCGAGAAGGTTGAGATTTTGAAGGCAAACGATACCATGAGGGCCGTGGCTCTCAGAAGCGGTAGACATCAGGTTGTAATGCGTTACGAATCTGCGGCAGTAACTTGGGGACTGGTAATCTCGGTGGCAGGCGTCTTGCTTGTACTGTCAATGGTGATATTATCTCATCATCGGCACCAGTAAGATGGAGAAAGTTTGAGTCCGAAACATGAAACAGGCCGCCAGAGAATTATCTCTGACGGCCTGTTCTGCTATAATGAAATGGCTTGATGCAGGGGAATGCCAATTCCCTCTTAAGATGATTACCTATGCATTTGGCGAGAACGGTAAAGTGATCGGTACAATGGACGTACCGGTTGCTGGTTCGAAACGCCAAGATCGTATCCGGCCTTGAACACAGCGGGCAAGATTGCGGCTTCCGACGGTGTCCTGCACCATGTCGATCTTTGTAACTCGACCATTCGGCGCGATCGTTAGTCTTAGCTGCAAACTGCCCTGCAAATTCGGATTGAGTTTTAGTTCACGTTGGTAACAGAATCGTACAGGTCCGAGATTCTGGCGCATTACCTTCTGTAGAGCGGCACCAGAGCGCGAATCATCACGGGGTGCTCCGCCGCCACCCGAACCAGCTATGGCGCCCAGATCGATATCAACACCACCACCCGGTCCGTCACCATCTCCACCGAGACTTGTTGCTCCTCCACCCCCAACACCACCACCTAGTAGTGAGCCAACATCCATTCCATCGCCTCCGCCGCCTCTCGAGCTTCGGCCGCCTGCTGGTCCAACAACCGCGCCTTCCCCAACGCCGGCACCAGAGCCCGATCCATCAAATGTTGAAGTGCCTCCTCGTTTGACCCCACCTACCTGTCCCAAACTGGATTCTAAATCGGCAACGTTTCCGCCAAAGTTACCGGCCGCTGCGCCGCCGGTACCACTTTTGGTGGTCAATTGAGCCCACACGCCCTGTTGTGCCAGAGCTTGCGCTGCTGCCGCACGTGCCTGGCCACGTTTTGCACGGGCCTCAGCACGACTCGGAGTTCCCCCACCGCCGCCACCGCTGGACGAAGCGCGCTGTTGGGCGCGACTCGGTCGTGGTGCCTGTTCCGTTGAGGCGACCTGTGGTACTTCTTCCTGTACTTCCGCCACTTCTACCGGCGCCTCTTCCAACTCGGGTGGTGGAGGCGGCGGTTCGGGTGGTGTTTCGGGCATTGCGATCTGAGCAACTCTCTTCTGCATTTCGGCAATGCGCTCAAGATCTACTTCCGGTTCGGCTAGACTTGCAAAGAAGGATACGCTACCGAAGGCCAAGAAAAATATGATGGCCCCGAAGCTAACCAATTTCCAGTCTACCTGTTCTATCCCGCTCTTTTTGAACTCACGCGGGAAACTGACGTTCGACTTTGGGGTTGACAAGCAACATCCCTCCCCTCATGAACATGCTATTGGATTCTTGGCAATCAGCATGCTCGTTACGTTTTCTAGGAATCAGCTAGACTGGTTACGATTAACCGCATCTTTCCATAGTCATTCATCGCGCATAGATACATCACACGATACAGGGCGGAAAATGGAACCTCAATATCGCCCTGGATGATCACTTCGCCTTCAAATTTGGTTCCGTACTGTTCCATTGCCTTTGCTGCATTGGCCCTAGATTCGAGTGCCTTAAACATAGGACCAGAAAGTAAGGATTGGTAGTCTGTTTGAGCGAATACGTCTGTAGGTCCGACGTGATCCCCTTCAACTACGATCTCATTTCGTCCGATTTCAACTGTGAGCCCTGGTCGGGCCTTCTCTGACGCAATTGATTTCGGTAGTTCGAGACCCTCTGATGGTGTTACCAGAGCCCCTTCTGCAGAGAAGGACTTAAGCAGGAACGCCAGTAGGCAGGTAAACATATCGATGAGCGAGGTCATATTGAGGTCCATCTTGCCGCCCCCCCCCGCCTCTCCCTGATGCTTTTTGCCTTTAGATGGCGCAAATGCCATGTGTCTTCCTCCTTTCCCGCTGCGTCGTCATTTGTCCTTCAGACACAGGGGTGTTTTCGATACTAGGTGATACCCGGAGACAGGGATACGTTAGGAAACATCATTTTGGGCCTTATTCCGTCTTCCATGAAGACCCTGGTTGCATCCATCGTCTTTATTATGACCTCGTACTTTACATCTTGGGCTGATGCGATGACTATGTCATTCTCATCAGGAAACTGACCTCGTACTTGTTGCTTCAGAGCCCAGAGTTTTGCGGTGAGATCTTCATAATCGAACTCGGTTCCCTTAAGCGGTATAATAGGGAGTCTGGCTTTTTCCGAGGTTATGGTAAATCCCTGCGAGGTAATGGACACAGCTAAGGATAGTTTCGCTACCTCTTCAGGCGGAGGAGCATTTGGATCTCCAGCCTGTGAGGATGGTCCGGTAGAAGGCAGATCAATCGGTATCATCGCCAACTTCGTATATTCCGAAGAGGCCATAATGACCGGTATCAGAATCATGACGAAGTTCATATAAGGCGTCAAATCGAGTTCGTCGGCTTCTTCCGTATGTGTTCTTGCTTTAGAAGGTTTGAATGCCATCCTGCGAATCTCCTAGTTCGACGTACGCGCAGCCAGCATGTTGATCAATTTCACAGAGTATTCATCGATGTCATCGGTGATTTCTGTGATTTTCTCACGGAATGAAGCATTTGCTATGATCATCGGTACAGCCACCATCAATCCCGTCATGGTGCAGAGGAGTGCTGCTGAGATTCCACCTGCAAGCATAGCACCCTTGAGAGCTGGGTCAATATTCGGTGACCCAAGTGCGCTAAATGACTTAATCAGACCATATACAGTTCCAAGCAATCCAAGTAGCGTAGCGACCTGGCCAATCATGGCAATGAAGCTAACACGCTTGCTGAGTAACGGAAGAACTTCCAAGGTGGCTTCATCAACGGCCGTCTGGATCATTCTTGCATCGGTACCTGCATGTTGCAGTCCTTTTTTGCACACGCGAGGTAATGCTCCATCTGGCTCTGCGTCGCAGAGCTCAATGGCTTTGTCTATTTTGTTGGTGCTAATCATTTTCGTTATTTCTAACATGAAACGTTGACTATTTACGCTTGCCCTCTTGATGAGGTAATTCCATCTTTCAAAGATTAGGACTACGCCAATCACACCAGCAGTAAGCGTAATCCATAGAAATATAAAACCTTCCTCGGTGGGCATATAACCCTCGGAATAGGTCCTTAAGAATTCCATAAACTCAGCAAACATTTTCTTTCCTCCATTAAGCGATTACATGAATGCAGGCATGAAACGGGAGTCCGTGCCTTATTTGGTGTACATTTTGTGGTTTGTGGAAACGATTTCGGGTTGCTTAGAAAGGTGTTTCTATACTACCCGATTACAACATTAAGCAATCCTAATAGGACGTCAAGGAATAATGCCGGGGAATAATACCAAAATATCTATTGCTGGTGATCCCACCTCCATTTCACTCCCTAATCTCAGTTCTGGATAGAACGTTCGCGAGGAAGGGCCTACCCTAACTTCTGTGAAACTGACATTGGGGCGTGTATTGGTAAACTGTATCAGTGGTCTAGCTGGTTCGGCGGTTATGGGAGCCATCAATATAGCTTCGCGATCCTCTCCCTCTACATCACCAACCTGGGCTGCGGTTTGCGCCGAATCCGGAGCGGTTGCCTGAGCCCAAGTTTGTTGTGTTGAGCTGGTCACAGCTGCTATCAGGAATATACTGAAGGCTATTATTCGCCGAATTTCAAATAGTGTTTTTAAAGTATCGTGGAGTGATTTGTACATATATGGGTCTCTGTTTCCTTCAGCTAAGTCTGAAGTTGGTTTGTCTGCTTGTTAAGGTATTGTAGATTCTGGTTGCGCGGTTCCGTCTGTAGGAGACATAGGTTCCGACGTCGGGATTCGGCGCATGCTGGAAGGGAGCCTATAGAACGCTCTTACGGTTTCCAACGCCGCACTCGATTGTGGTACACGATCAACCCCGCGGAATTCAACTACCAGACCGTCTCCTGTACTCCGACCTTCGACTATTATGCCTATCACATTCTTGGATTCGGGCAGCACGTTTATCGTTAGATCATATGTCTGGGGTATATTTGGATCGACAATCTCAGACTTCCCGGCACTAAAACCATTCACGAATATCTCGTAAGGTGAAGTGGACGCAACTATTGCTTGTATAGAATCCGGTGTACCATATACCATAAACTCCTTGCGCACGTATACCAAGGAATCTGCATTTATCCCCATCGAGTCTGGCCCGGCGCCCCAGATTGGCATTGCACTTGAAGTCTCCAAACCATTGAGTCGGGTGATTGAAGTTGGAAATGACGCCATTTGAGCTTCATCCCAACTTGATCCTGGGGGTAGAAATTCGCTTTCTGACCAACTTCTGTCTGGTGCAGTATTTAATTCCCATGTGGTATCTGTTTCGTATGTAAAGTAGAAGTTTTCGGCGGGAGGCGGATACATCTGCGGATCCAATTCCGTCAACTTGGTGCGTATTCGGCGTATAACTTCCGCAGTTTCTGGATAAATCTCTTCATATCCGAACCCGGTTTCGTAGACCTCAAGAGAGGCGTTGCGTAGGTTGAAGTTCAAGTCGTCAAATCCGCCTGGACTCGTTGACATGTCATTCAACACCAATGAGGCTTCGGCGTTGGCATAGGCGTCAGCATTTTCGCCGCCGTCCGCAACGATTGAATCTATCTGTGCAACACGCTCGAAGTAACGATTTGAGATGTTTTCTGTGTAATTGGCGATGTCGTGATAGCGGACGCCTGTTTCATACTGAAATTCAACAAGATTGATCTTCAGGCCGTCTACTCTAGTTTGATCGATTCCCATTGAGATAGCAGTCTCAATCACCGCTTCGTATTTTAGCGACATTTGACGGGCGATTTCAAGTGCGATGTCACTGTAGGTAGGTAGTGTTTGGCCATCCAACGTGGCGTAAAGAAGATCACCAAATTTGAATGTGTCAGCGATAGTTTCTGGCTTATAGGACAAACTATCGGTGAGAGACTCCCATTCTCTTAATTTTTGATCAAAGCTGGCCAAGAGGCCGGGGATTCGTCCCTCATTGATCCGGATGGGCCTTAACAACATCTGGAGGGCTTCAGTCTGGGCACGTTCAATCGAAGGTCCCGTGAGCCCGAATCCCTCGGGTAATGGTTTTCGGTAATCGATTGCTTTCTGAAACGACGACAATACTTCACTCGTTATTTGCCCGTCTACGGCCTGCAAGCCCTGCGTGTAAAATGTGTTCGGGACAATGATGTCTGCGAGTTCCCGTCCCAACTGATCGACGATATTCTTTGGAGCTCTTGGAACGGGCACATTGTAAAAATTGTCCAGAAAGTATGTGTATGGTTGAGCGACCAATTCAGCAATTTCTAGTTGAAGGTCGACGACGCGACTTTTTGCCTGCGTGACCCATTCGCTCTCGGTCGAATCTACCTGGGTTACTGTGAGCACACTATCATGGGTCGCGTTCCAAGTCGTATCGTATTTGATATCTGCGTATTCGCCAGCACGTTTTAAATTGACCAATTCCAGGGGTCCAATTGCCTGAGTTAGAAATCCGATGGCACTGGCATTCAACTCCTTGATTTCTTCCTGGCGCTTAAGGATATCCGTCGCTGGGGTCGGAGCTTCCTGCGTGAGCCATGCCTCAGCCATCTCCTCGTAGGTCTCGCTTAAGTGATAGGCCGCTTCGGCTCCGCGGACAGATCCACTGAGGATTGCTCCGTCATAGTATTCTTCAAGTTTGGCACCCATATCTTTTTTGGCTTCAAAACTTGCGTCAAGTGCGGCCTTGGGGAGTGCGAGTCGGATCTCATCGTAGGTAGGATGTAACATGGAAGCTAAACGCATGTAGGCCTCGCCACGGAAGAAGTTATTTCCATCGAGTCCCTTTTTCTGCAGCTCTTCGCTGGTCTCAACCGTATCATGATACTTAGTTTGAGCCTCGTCAAACTGACTGCGAGTATAATAATACTCACCTATATCGTAATGAATCTTCACGGCCAATGGGTTTTCCGGATTTTCCTTGGCGAATCTATCGAAATGTTCGTTTGCTTTGATTAAATCGCCGCCTTTTATATAGGCTTGACCCATTTCAAATTGGACTTCTTTAACTAGGGGATTGCGTGGATCTTCATTGGCGAATCTATCAAAGGACGCAGAAGCATTGTCCAGTTCTTTAGCTTTTAACCAAGCTAGTGCGACCTTATATGACCTATCATCTCCAGCATCTTCCGGGAATTCAGTGGCATATTGCTGATACGATCCTGCGGCATTGGGCCAATCCTGCAATTCGTTATAGTCAAAGATCTTGTTCTTTAGAGCATCTAACCTGAAATCTGACTCGGGAAATTCAACGAGGAAACGATCATAAACACCAATAGCTTCGGTGAATTTCTCACCTTCATCATAGGCCAATGCGGCTTCCCACATAGCTGTATCTGCATAGCCTACTTCATATCTGCTTACTAAATCAAGCCACACGAGAGCGGCCTTATCGTATGCGGCTGAGGCATCACCCTCCATCCCGGTTTCTTTGTATCGCCCGGCTGCTTGTTTGTAGGCAAATCCAGCATTGTATAAGGAAGTAGGCGCATTGTCTGAATTGGGATAGGTTGTCGCACCGCGGATATACTCTTCAGCGGACGCGATCATAGCAGTAATGTCACCGCTCTCCTTGGCCGATTCGAAACTGTCATGTGCATCATTTGTTATCGCGCCAATGGCCAATGTTTCGCTCATTGACTTGAGGCTGTCAGGTGCCCGGTCGTCGTTTAGCAGACGGTCTGACCACTGTTCAAGGTTCTTGTAATCCTTCTCCAATCGGTAGCTTTCGACAATATTTGAGAGCGAACCTATGTACCAAGTGCTTTCGGGATAATTGTCCAATAATCGAACGTATACAAGTCGAGCGGTTGGAAACTGTTCCTTCTCGAAATACGTAGAACCTGTATTATAGAGTAGTTCGGGCACACGTTCGTGCTCCGGGAAGAGTCCAATGAAGTTGTCGTAGCTTGCGACGAGTTTTTGTTGGGCCGGTGATAGTCTATTAAAGATTAATGAATCTATTAGGCCGGTGCTAGGTGCGGCGACTGTTTCTTCTTCAATGACCTCTTCAACGACTTCTTCGATTACTATTTTCCCTGAGGCTGGTCGTATTCTGAGATCTGTGGTTTTTGGTTCGAGGTTTTCCAGTTCCTCCAACAGGGTGCTTACATCGCGAGACGCCCCATCTTGGGCTACAACGGCCTGAGGGTTGAGCCCCACTATCCATATCGATAAGCAGACACATACGCCAATCAACATATTCGACAAGCGGGGGTGTAATAAGGTTTTCGTCACTATGTCTTTAGGTTCGTTTGGGGCGGTCTTCATTGTAGTATTTCTCATTGGCTTAGAGGTTATTCCCTGAATCATTAGGGTCCGCTAGCGTCGGTAATTCCGCTGGGGATGCATTTGTTCCTGGGCTGGTTGCAGGAACAGCCTGCCGTTCCTGCTCCAGCAGTTTTTCTGCGGCCAATATAGCGTTTATCGCTGCTTGTTCTCGGTATTTGTCTTTCTCTGCATCTCTACTGACGGTGATGAACTCGGCATAGGCCTCATCATACCTTTCGAGACGCCACATATACTGAGAGTAGTTCCATCTCGCGGTATAGGCGTTTGCACTCTCCGGAAAATCTGTCATATAGTCATTGAAGTATTGTGCAGCCCTGTCGATTCCTGCGGTCTGACTGTCAGTTCCGTCTTCAGCAAGTGATGCAACGTAGTTAGCGAGACGCCATCCGGCTTGTTCGGCGAGTACCAATGCTTCGCGGCGCGCAGTTGTATCCTCTAAGGCTTCGGCCCATTTCCTTCCGTATTCTCTAAATAGACGTTCTCTTGCTCGGTTCAGATAAACTTCGGGAGTCTCATTGTTATGGGCTGCCATCTCCCAGACTTCCGGGTCGACTATCGCCATATCTTGGATACGCTCGTAACCGTCAATGATCCGCTGCATGATGCGCGGTGCTTTGGGATCGTTGGGAAATACGGTGAGGGCTGAATCAAGAGCCGTAACTTCGGCTTCGACCTGCCCTGTCTCCGCATAGACCTCTGCCATGGCCATCATCAATGGCCTCGCGTAGGGTTGATCAACTCCCAGTCCTTCCACATATGTTTTCATTGAAGCGGGGGCGGTGGCCCAATTCCTTCGTTCCTCTTCTCGACCTGTTTCTACACGATCACGGAAGTTAATCGCGATATATTTTATTGCCTCTCCAGTTAGATCATATCCGGGATCAAGTGCAACTGGATCAATACCGGCTTCCTCTGCCATGTGGTTGTATTGGGCGACCCTCAAGGAATCCTGCAGTAGATAGGTAAAGTACTCGACTGAGTCGTCATAGAAATGCTCACGCTCTTCAGGTGCAGCCAAGTTATAGTACGACCATCCCAATTTATATAGAGCACTTTGGAAGTTCTTGTTCGCTGGATAATCAAGGAGGCTATCGTAGGCGTTGATAGCCCGTCGCATCAATTCCTCTCCGCCTAGATTGGTCAGGCCAAGAAATAGCGCGTCGAAGTAAAAATCACCTACACGTAGATATGCGTCGGCCACGAGAGGGCTCTCGGGATACTCATTGATTAATCGCTCGAACATCCTATTGGAACGTTCGAGTTCTCCCTGTTCGCTCAAAAGATGACCTAATTGGAAAAGGGATTGATCAACGAATTCTGATTGCGGGAACTCTCTTATAAGTCGGTCATAGCTTCGTATTGGCGTGTTATAGTCCGCCAAGGGCGATTCGCCAGGATCTTCACCTCGGTCAAAGGCTGCTGAGAACCGCTCATTCGATTCGAGAAAATCACGTTCGGTCTGATCGTACTGCACATCTGCAAGTTGGAAGAGCATTGGTTCTATGCTATTGCTTTCCGGGTATCTGGCAATAACGTTGTTCAATTCTGCCACAAGTACTCTTCGCGTTTCAGATAGTAATCCCTCCAGGGCTTCTGCCTGAGATTGCAGATCGCCCAAAACAGTTTCCGTATCCATTCTAACGGCATTGTCCTCAGGGAGGTCTTCGATTTCCCGTAGAACATTACCAACCATTTCATATTGATCAAGTAGCGCGCTTTTGTAGCTCTGGTATTTCGTAAATTCGATATTTACCTTGCCGAACGCTACTTCCTTTAGCCATTCGTCATATGCCGGCGGTGCCTGCCTTCTTAGGATATCTAAGTCTTTTGCTACATTTCGTTCGAAAGCGGTCGCCATGGCCTGTAATTTATTGATGCCCCGTTCTTCGCTTCGAATCTTAGCTGCGGCATCGCGGTTTCTGAGACTAGCAATCGCCTGGCGTTCAATGGTGCTAAGATCGGAATCGACTCTATTCAGAACCGCCTTTTCAGCAGCAATCAATCCGGACATGCTGGCCATAGTAGTCTGGATGCGGCCGTAATTGACTAATTCCATTGCTAGTGGATCCGCCTCAAACAGACGGTTATGGATGTCAGTCACTCGCAATTTACGATCTTCAATATTCTCCAACTGGTCAGCAACCTGATCCAATGCTTCGATATCACCTTCGGTTTCTACTATCGCAGAAATTCGTGAAAGCTCCCGTTTTACAGCGTCCAATTCTGAGGATTCTTGGATGCTCGCCTGCACTAATGCTATTGCACGCTGCGTGACACTTAACTGGGAAAAGACCTCATGAGCCTGTTCGTAGTCTCGGAGCCGGGTATATCCGTCACCTAGGGTGGCCCACGCTTCGTACGCGTATTCGCTATCCGGTCGAACATCAAGTAGGTGTTCTAAGAGTCGCACTGCATTTTCTGTGTTGTTCTTTTCGATTTCTATCCAGGCGAGTGCAAGGAGGACCTCATCATATACGTCCGACTCTTGGGGTACCTTACTGTATTGTTCCATCGCCAAATTACGATAGCGTAACACATCATCTATATTGGAACCCGATTGGTCGGCCTCTCTGGCCAATTCCAAATATACGTGGCCCAGTCTTGCCATTGCGATCCACATGGACTCAAAAATGATGTCGTCCGCCCACAAAGGGGGGCGCGCACTTTCAGCGTTTAATAGTGGTTCGATTGCCTCCTGGAGACGGCCAGATTCTATATATGTCTGTGCGATCTGTTGCTGGGCGAGGATATAGACTGGGCTTGCATCTGTGACCTGATCGAATATGACCGCGGCAGAATCCATAAGGGCTATCTGTGCCGTTGTCATAGGAGCTGGACGGTCACTACCGTCTGAGGATCCGGATGAAAGCGAAAGTGCTTTCATATAGTAGCTGTCCGCCCCTATGTATACAGCCCCATCATAGCCTTCTGGAAAAAGCAGGAATTCATTGGCCACTGTGTGATATATCGCGATTGCCTCATCCCAGCGAGCTTGCCGGTAAAATATATCCTGGAGTAGAGCGTAGGCAAGTACCCGGATGTCGTTTACAGTTGTTTCGCTTGTGGTCAAGGTTGTAAATACATCTTCAGCTTCGGTGTAGCGTGATTGGAATCGATAAATATCACCGACCATCAGGATGGCTTCATCGTGGTAGACTGAAGTTGGATACGTTTCGATAAAATCATCTAACAGTGGTTCAACCAGCGCATATTGCGATTTCAGATACCAGTCCAGTGCCAGATTGAAGTCAATTTCCGCCAACTGGTCCACGTCAAGAGGACTTATTATTTCTATCATAGAATCGCGGATTGCGACTACATTTTCTTCAATTTGGGCAAGCCGAATATCCCGCTTTGTAGGATCATTCATCTGGGAGGCTTGATCCAGAAGCATTGTCTGGGTTGTTTCCATCAGATTTCGTGATGCACGTAGATTTAAGCGGCTGCGATCTGTGTCAATAATCTGTTGTCGGACGACGTTCGATAGACCGTTGAGTCGGTCAATTACGAGCCGTTCGCGTCCGATTCGTCTTTCGAGATTGGCTCGCTCAGATGCCAGCCTACGGAATGAACGGAGATGCTCGGCTATCCGCTTTTCGTTATCGACCAGCTTATCTATCGATTCCGTCTGCTTTTCCATTAACTGCGTCACGCGACGCTGATCTGCGCTGGAAGGTATCTCTTCGGGCGGTTCCAGTGCACCTTGCGTTTGATCTTGCGCATTTGCCGCACCCGGCGTGATCATTGCTATTGTTAATAGCAGTGCCGGAATCAACCGATACCAATTGAACACAGAACGACTCCTCAATATCCCAGATTGTTGAACTGCCATCATTCTACCTGCCCGGTTCTTCTTCGAGAGTTCGTCTCAATTCCTCGAGTTCACGCTGCGCTCTAATTCTCTGCTCTCGAATTTCTTGTAAGTCTCTTTCGACCTGGTCTAACAACTCCTCACGCTCCCCGATGTTTTGAATTACTCCCGATCCTACGCCTCGAGAATCGGTGGTGCCACTTCGTCCGTAGCCATAATACGACCGGCCCGATATCCTCATGCTCCGGCCACGGCGGTAGGTCGGCGGAATTCCCTCGAATATGCGATATTGGAAACCCGCAAAGAATTTCCATTTGGGGTATATTGTGACGAAATCACCATCGGATCCATAGGTCCCATTGCTGGACACCGTGATATCAATGCCAGCTTGTACATAGAATTTGTTGAATTGACTACGGACCCCCGGTGTCAATCGGAAAAAAGCAGGCGCACCTGTTGTCGTTTGCGAGATTAACAGATTGGGGTTTTCAGACAGATAGTGTTCACCGCTGATTTCTGCGAATAGTGTGTTTGCTCCCCGCATTGGTACTTGAGCAGCCACGCCCACCAGAAGTTGTTGGGTATTCTTCCCTCCTGAAGATGTGCCTGCGAGTGAGGGCACGAAGGAACTCTTATCATTGTGGTACATATAGCCAAGATTGATGTGGAGACGTTTTGATCTTCTCAGATCCACAGGATTGGAATCAAATGAGACGACTATCATGCCCCCCACCGATGGTTTGTCAGAGTAGTAAGATTCGTGCTCAACGTTACTGATACTGCCCACAGGTATCAATCCGATTAATTGTGCAGCAATATTTGCAGTCGAGGGAGCATATCGCGGAAGAGAGCCCTTCAAACTCACACGTAGCGGTCCGCCTCCGGGATTGCCAAAGATTGCCTGATCTTGGTAAACTACCTGGCTTAAACCTAATTCCAGGTATTGGCGAATACCATATAGCAGATTGACCGCGCCTCTGGCATTCTTGTAGGTACCGACCGAGAATCCACCTTGGTTGTATGAGAAATTGAAGGTTCCCCAAAGATCACCTTGAAATACATTATTGGCGGATGAGACCCGGACTAATCCATTGCTTCCGTAATACGTTATTGCGTGCGCAGTTTGTAGTGGATACCCCGATAATATCGCCAGGGCAATTAAACATATTGCTATTCGTCTCACTGGTTTCCCCCTCTGAATTCCGATATGGTTGTGAGGAGCAATTTCATATTCAACCGCCTGATCTTGTTCGGTTCGCCTGAGTCGGAGCTTGAACCGTTATGGTTATCTGGATTGCTATCGTAGCTATTTCGGTAGCTTGATTGTAGTTATTCCGTAAGTAATGATCTGACAATGCGTGAACGTCTGCTCAGTCGTGTTAATAGGGTTTTCCGCCACACAACACAAAATTCACAACGTTTCTTAACGTGTATGCATTCAGGTTTGGCATTGTTGGTTCGAATAAAAGAACCCAATAGGCACGCTTCGGTAAGATCCAAGTGCCGGGGTTCTGAGTGGTAAGGCGGTACCTTTTCTATTCATTATTTCTTGGCAGAATTTGACGGAGTATAACCTGAGTTTGATTCCTTTGTCAAGGAAAAACTACGGTTGGACCGTGGTCGGTTTTGGAGGGGAATCGGGTGATTCTGACATCAGTCCTTTAATTTCAGTCATTTGTTTGCGAGTTGACTTGCTCGCAATCTGTTCTGAGCTCTAGCGAGTGCTGACTGTGCGCGGGACATGTCGACACTTGTTGATGCCGCGGATTCAATCCGGTCCTGGGCCCGTTTCTCTGCGTCACGGGCTCTTTCGACATCTATACTGTCTACCCGTTCTATGGTCTCTGCGAGGACTGTGGCCTCGTGGCGCATGACTTCAACGAAGCCACCACTGATCGCATATATCGACCTGCCATCCGTATTTCGAAGTGTTACTACGCCCGGCCGAAGTGATGTCAGCATAGGGATGTGTCCGACCAGGACTTCAAAGTCGCCATCCGTACCTGGTGCCTGCAGACTGCGCACTTGGCCTTCAAACACCTGCCGAACGGGCGTTACTACTACAAGGGAAAAGACGCGATCCTCCATACTACTGTCCCATCTCCTTTGCCTTATCGAAGGCTTCATCAATGGTTCCGACTAGGTAGAATGCTTGCTCGGGTAACTCATCGCACTCGCCGTCGACGAGCTTGCGGAATCCTTCTACGGTATCCTCAATCTTGACAAATCTGCCAGGCATACCGGTGAACTGTTCGGCCGTATGGAACGGTTGTGTGAGGAACATCTCCATTTTTCGGGCACGAGAGACCAGTAGCTTGTCGTCATCGGATAATTCATCGATCCCGAGAATTGCTATGATATCCTGGAGATCTTTATATCGTTGGAGGGTCTGTTGCACAGCGCGAGCAGTCTGGTAATGGGCTTCACCGACTACCGTCGGGTTAAGCAATCTAGAATTAGATTCAAGGGGATCAACGGCCGGATAAATTGCGCGGGCGAACAGATCTCTTGATAGGGCAGTGTTGGCATCCAGATG
>JABIQT010000751.1 GCA_018667995.1 Candidatus Latescibacterota bacterium | reverse complement strand
GATCAATCCAGGCCCTAATTGCCTGATGGTAGGCCACCAGCCAGAGGGAGGTTCCTGGACATCTTCTGGTCTAAGTTTGTAGGGATCTGGGAAAGCCGAGGTGTGGCTTGACGGAGACGTCGATGCGTTTGGCATGGGTTATCGCTGCTGGATATTCAAAATACGTTACTGGTGCCTGCATTTAACAGCAAGCACCAGTGGATGAATGAATGAAGCCGGTGGATAATTCATATTGCCATTGCGAGAGACTGGTCGAACTCTGTAAGATGCATAGAGGCTCGCGCTGAGCAATCGAAACAGTCTACCGAGGTTTTCTGCCACGCTTCTTGCGTCCGTACATTGAGAATGTGGCGGTGCCAGACTCCTGGACAATCTCGAGGTATTCAGCGGGAACAGCATTCGTCAGAATGACAGGAGACCGGTCATAGAATGTGATGCCGGCATCGGAAGCTTCCTTGGCCTTGATTCGAAAAAGCACCGGGGAATCGGTCCTGTTTCGCGCCACGTCTGTCGCTATTTCTCGATCAAGGGAAAGGTGAACAAACTGCCTGTCCACTGGGTGCAACCCCTCGGTAGAAACCGTGCCAGCCTGTGCCGGGACTGTGGCGAAGTAGAGAGACTCGGGAGGATCGAAGGCCTCCAGACCGAGGTCGATTGGAAAACTGTGCCCATAGCGAGCACGGATCCGTCCATCGACAAGCTCGAAACGGCGTTTCTCGGGACCGTCGACGATCTCAAGAATCTCACCCTCTTCCACATCCGGATATTTGTGCGCTATCCCCTCCACCAGGTCAGCCATGGTGGCATAGCCTTGAGCGTCGAGTTCTATGCCAAATTGATCGGGTTTATGCCTGAGTATCAATGACAGCAGTTTTGAGAGTCTTTCACGTCTTCGATCATCCATAATTCTGTCCTTTACTGGGCAAGACTTGCTCGCTCATCTACATCATTATCTGATGGTTTAATAGCATGTCAGGAGGACTGAGAAGATAGATGGGGACTTGTTGATGTCAAGAGATTAAACCCGCACGGACAGGGGAGAAAAGAAATGCATTTTGCCGGTTCTATGGCTACTTCAGCAGCAGCATGCGGCGGGTCCTGTTGTATCCAGACGAGCTCAACAGGCGGTAGAAATACACACCACTGGGGGCTACCTTCCCATACCCATCCGTGCCGTTCCAGATTACGTCATAAACACCCGGTGTATGGGCGCCGTCCACCAGCGTTACGATTTCCTGGCCCAAGATATTGTATATCGTAAGTGTGATATGGCTCTCAGAAGCGACCTCGAAGGAAATGCGGGTAGTCGGGTTGAAGGGGTTTGGGCGGTTCGATTTGAGGGCGAAGGAATCGGGAATGTCTGTACGCCCTCCACCAACAATTCCGGTGGGCTGCTCGACCACAAGATCTTGAACTGCATCTGCCGCGACTTGGCTGTCAACTGCCCCGTCACCATCAAAATCTATACTTATGGTGGCGTCTGTCTCAATGAAAGTGGACAAGTCAGCGATGGTTACTACCGTGCCGGAATCGACCGCTACTTCTTGAAAGGTGACTCCTCGTGCATCTGTACCACTGTTCGGCCTGATGATATCAATGTACATGGAGCCCGCTTCGAAACCTATGAATGTAATTTGATATGCTGGACCTGTCGGCAGGTAAAATGCAAAGGCCGGATTGCCACCTGGATTGGGCACTTCGATCACTTGTGCCAGAGCGATTTCGTTGACCAGTGAGGTTCCATCCACGAAACCGGTTCGATTTCCAGTGGATGGATCGGTGATCAGCATCCGCACAGGGCTCGCATGGCCGATAAAATCCATGGATTCCTGACCAATCAACGAAACGAATGCATCCTTAAAGGGTCCAAGCACACTGTCGTGGAAAAGCTCCGATGTAGTCTGTGAGAGCGTTATTGCCGTCTGACTGATCAAAGCCGCCTGATCGAAATTCCCGTATTCAAACGCATTCGTACCAAGGTCGACAGTTGCTGTTGTGGCAAGTCCTGGCGACTCGCTGTCGTAGAGAAAGATCGTCGCAGTTCCTGATGAGTGATTTTCTGCCACTTTGAATGCTGAGACGGCATGATAATCCCCGGGGGAACCAGATTTCCCCAGCACCATGACCACAGGATTGTTGTCGGAAATCGGCCCTGACACACCAGACAGCAAGCGGTTCATATCCGACTCAAAGACGGACTCTTCAGAAAACACTGTCAAGCCCGCAAGCAGGGGACCAATATGGTTTACTTGATTTCGTACTATTTCCTCCGATACGACAGCGTCCGTGATCTTCATGCTACTGACGGTGCTATCGGCAAGGGCCTGTGGTTTGGTACTTGGAGTTGTGAAGAAGACATTGCTACTGGTGGCCATGCCAACACCCAATCCCCGCCATTGAGCCCAACCGCTATAAATAGGAAGCCTCAGTTCGCCCTGACCGAAGAAATCCAGAAACGAGGAGAACG
>JABIQT010001164.1 GCA_018667995.1 Candidatus Latescibacterota bacterium | reverse complement strand
TGAGCGAATCACCCTCAGGCAACAACAAAGGAGTTTATTGTGAAGAGTACAAAGTACATTTTGGCGGGCTTGGTTGCGTTAATCGTGATGGCCTCCCCGCCATCCGAGATCCTGGCCCAGGGAATGCAGGTGACCTCTGCCAAAGTCTATATCAAACAGAATGAATTTGACAAGGCCGAAGCACTGCTAACCGAGGCACTTGAGAAGGACTCGGAGCACAAAGACGCCAATTTCTATATGGGATACGTTCGCTATACACAGGGGCGTTACGGGGACTTGCTCACCCATTGGGGCAAATTCGAGCAGAAGAAACTGGGCCGCAGAGAAAGAGACATGCATAAAAAGGTCGTCAAAGATCTCTATCAGAATGCCTTCAACAAGGGCGTTGAAGCATACAATGCACAGGATTGGCCGACCGCAACATCCATGTTCCGGGTAGCCGCCGATCCCCTTATCAAGAAGGATCCAAGAGATTTCCAACCCGAGACCATGTTGGGATTCACATTGGTCACGTCTGATCAAATTGACGAAGGTATTGTTGTACTTGAAAAGGTTGTGAAGACGGATCCGTCGAACCTGGGAGTGTGGAACGGCCTGCTCAACGGTTACATCAAGAATAATGATCATCCTAATATCATCAGAGCCTATGAGAATTATATGCCCCTCAGTGATCAGGTAGATGCTAACGATTACTACCGGTTAGGGCGATCACACGCTGTTCTCGGCGACACGCTAAAGGCAGCGGAAGTCTATGAGGCCGGAGCAAAAGCCGTCCCTGATGAGATGAACTTCTACCTGATGTCCAGTGAAATACATGTTCAATTTAACGATATACCTAAAGCCGCGGAAATGCTGGAGAATGCTCGCAAGATAGACCCGGTTGACCTAAAAATTCTAAACAACCTCGGCATTCTCTACTACAATATGAAGGAATATGCGAAGGCCATCGAACCATTGGAGATGCTGGTCGAGGTTGAGCCCTTGAGTATCGATGGATGGCAGAATCTGGGAGATGCTCATTTTGGCTTAGCCAAAGTGGCACGGGAGGCCGGGGACACCGAAAAGGCCACGGAATACTCCACCAAAGGTACTGAGTACGAAGACAAATCAAAAGCACTTATGCGGTCGGGTGAGGGCAAGTAGTTCTCCCAACGACTCAAGAAAAGTACCACAAAGGGCATCCAAATCAGGGTGCCCTTTGTGGTAAATGGCACTCTGAAAACCGGTTGACACCTCCTTCCAGTTCCCCTATTATCTGCGGTTACGATGCGGATAGATTGTTCTACGTCATCGTAACCAGCCTTAGCGGAGCTTCTCAGCCCCATGTCATACCATTTTACATCCTTGCCTGCGAACATTGCTGGAATCATCCTTACGTATACCTGCTGCATTGCCCTAGCCTGCGGAAGTCCAGTAGCTTCACGATCATTAGCGGTTACTCGATCCACATTTGAATCTGATCGCCCTTTTGACGATGCGCCCCTCGTCGATAGCGAAATATCCAATTCGAGGATACCACCAAAAGAAACCGAATCGTTGCAGGAGGTTTCAGACGAAGCGTCCCCACGCGCCGATCGTCCAGTTCGGGGATTCAGGATTCAGGTACATTCACTGCAGAATAAGAACGCAGCGGAGACTGCCGCGGCTAAGCTGAGGCAGCAACTCCAGTCTTTGGGTGCAATCCGAACGTACGTAGACTTTGAATCGTCGCTCTACAAGATCCGTGTAGGTGATTTCCCCAGTCGCACGGACGCAATACACATTCAGGACATCCTCAGAAAGAAACCGGACTATCGGGATGCCTGGATCGTGGAGACGATGATCAATCCGTAGAACCAGATGTAGTATCCGCCACACATCTTATGACGGGAGACCGCAAGCGATGAATAGAGAGTTCAGCCAACTGAATCCAGGAAAGCGATATCTCATGGGGCCGGGCCCCAGTGACATGCACCAACGCGTATATCAGGCGATGAGTGCCCCGCTGGTAGGGCATCTGGATCCATATTTCCAGCAGGTCATGGAGGAAACGAAAGACCTACTCCGGTACGTCTTTCAAACCAAAAATGAATGGACAATCCCTATCTCAGCGACCGGCTCGGCCGGAATGGAAACCTGTTTTACAAACCTCATCGAGCCCGGCGACGAAGTACTCATCTGTGTGGGAGGATATTTCGGCGATCGCATGGCACAGATGGTCGAGCGACATGGAGGCAAACTGGTACGCATTGAGGGAGAGTGGGGGATACCTTTTTCAGCAAGCCAGGTGAAGCAGGCATTGGACAACTGCAACGCAAGTCTAGTCGGGATTGTGCACACAGAAACCTCCACTGGTGTGGAGCAACCCGTCGAGGACATTGCTAAAATAGTCCACGAGCACGGCGGCCTGCTGATCGTAGATACCGTAGCCTCATTGGGCGGCACCAACATTCCAGTGGACTCCTGGGAGATTGATATCTGCTATTCCGGCAGCCAGAAATGTTTGAGTGCGCCCCCCGGCATTGCCCCCGTGACCATGAATGAGAGGGCTCGCGACAGAATTCTCGGGCGCAAAACCCCCATTGACAGCTGGTACCTTGACATGGGCCTACTCATGAAATATTGGGGCAGCGAACGGTCCTACCATCACACGGCCCCGGTCAGTAGCATCTATGCGCTCCGGGAAGCCATGCTACTCATCCATGAGGAGGGCCTTGAGAACGGGTTCTCCCGGCATGCTCTCAACTACACCGCATTTAAGGCAGGCATCGATGCCATGGGACTGTCATTCTTCGTTGAAGAACCCTATCGGGCACCTATGATAAATCCGATACTTGCACCGGAAGGCATAGATGAAGCAAAACTGCGTGGGCGATTATTGCAGGATTACGGTATAGAAGTAGGCGGCGGACTAGGCGCTTTGAAGGGAAAAGCGTTCAGAGTTGGGCTGATGGGACAGTGCTCGCAGAAGGACCATGTGATGCTCCTACTCGGAGCACTGGAGCAGGTCTTACTTGCGGAGGGCCATCAGGTGCAGGCCAGCGGTGTCTCGGCTGCCGCAATAGTATACAACTCATAGAGCATAACCATTTGAAAGGCTACCACCATGCCATTTTGCGATGATGACGAGATCACGCACCGAACGATAGCCCCCGGGTTTGATATCGATGTGGTCACAGGCGACAACGCACAAATGTCTTTTGTCACACTCGAACCCGGAGCAACCGTTCCCATGCATGACCATCCGCATGAACAGATGGGGTACGTTATGGACGGGGATTTCGAGTTTACCATTGGCGACGAAACACGGCGGGTGAAGACCGGCAACAAATATGTCATCCCCGGAGGCATAACCCATGGCATCAGTAAGGTGTACGTGAGATCGCTGGCGCTCGACGTCTTCAGCCCGCCGCGCGAAGAATACAAATGAGGCCATCTGGCAAGCGATCCAAAATCGTTCTACATATAACAGTACAGCATCGAATTTGTCACCCGGTAAGCTGCCCTGTCAATGTTCCGTGTGGGATCCGCCGCCCGGACGAAAAGTCGTGAGCGTTGAGCCTGCCCATTCGCCTGCAAGCCCGTTTATTCGGTATGTCCAGGATTCCAGATCAGCACTTTACAGTGCTGTTTTTGCCTTACCTCTATTCCTGCTGTACGAGGCTATGGCTGTCCTATTCAGACAAGACATCAACAACCTCCGAAACGGTGCCGATGTCCTGATCAAACAGTTATTACGGCTGGCGGGCGTAAATGGTTTAATAAACGTAAGTCTCGTTATTCTCGCGGGCCTGCTACTGGTTATATGGCGCAATAGAAACAACATTGGCGGTCCTATTCGCCTGCGTTACTTTGGATTGATGCTGGGCGAGAGTGTGCTCTATGCCTCAGTGTTAGGCTTCGCCGTTTCATGGGTGATTCGCGCGATTCTGCTGGCACCGGAAGGTGGCGAGAACATTGAGACCCAGATCATTATTTCTCTGGGCGCCGGCATATATGAGGAGTTGGTCTTTCGGGTCCTCCTAGTCTCAGGTTTACATCTGATTCTACATCGCGTGACCGGATTCTCTCCCGCCTCGGCCTGGGTTTTCTCGGCAGTTATCGCGGCGTTGGTCTTTTCCGGTTTTCACTACGTCGGAGCGCTGGGAGACGTGTGGACCCTTCCCTCGTTTCTTTTTCGGTTCGTCGCAGGACTTGTCCTCTCTGGACTCTTTATTGTGCGTGGCTATGGTATTACGGCCTATACGCATGCACTGTATGATCTTTTTGTCACATTCCAGATTGTATAATACGATTTGACACAGTCAGGATCTCCAGACCGGAAACTGTTCTCACTCCGGACTCCTCAATTCTACACCCCAAGCACGGATTTAGACCACACCCTTGTATCCCTTCCTTCTCAATATTGGCCCAGTGACAATACCCAGTTTCGGTGTAATGATGATGACTGGATTCCTTGGTAGTCTATTGGTTTTGCGGCATGAACTGATCAGGAAATCGATGGATGGCGCATTGGCTGAGACGCTTGCCGTAGGAGCGATGATTGGTGGGCTTGTCGGTGCTAAGATCTACTTCATAATTGAAGCTTGGTCTTACGTATTGCAGGATCCTTCGACCTACTTGTTCACAGGCGCTGGTTTCACCTTTTTTGGAGGGTTGCTCGGAGGATTCGCCGGCGTTTTCCTGATCGCCAAGGTGCGGAAACTACCTTTTCTGCCAGTTCTAGACGCAGTCGGGCTAACCATTCCAATCGGATATGGCCTCGGGCGAATAGGGTGCCAACTTGCAGGAGATGGTGACTATGGATCACCGACAGATCTACCTTGGGGCATGCCCTATCCCGATGGATTGGTGCCCACACTCGAACATGTTCACCCCACACCGGCATACGAAGCGTTATCGGCAGCGTTGATTTTTTGCATTCTCTGGCGCATGAGAACCCGTATGACCACTCCAGGAGGGTTATTCTGCACCTATTTGATCTTAGCAGGCGTGGCAAGGTTCATTGTAGAGTTTGTCCGTATTAACCCCAGCGTACTTTTTGGTCTGTCCGATGCGCAGATTTTTAGTTTCTTGATGGTTATGGGAGGCAGTGTCTGGCTGTTTGCCAGCCGTAAGAGAATAATCGTTTCGTAGTTTAGTCCATCTCAATGCAAACGCAAAAGGAGACATTATGTCACAGGTACCTTATGATCGATCCGTCCAGCTCTGGAAAATGACACGTCGGCAGTTCCGGGAGGGCATCAATGATGGTAGTTTAAAAGTAGCCATCATACCGACGGGTGCTACCGAGCAGCACAATGAGCATCTGGAGATGTACCACGATACAGCCAGTGCGGTCCATGTGTCCACCCAGGCCGCACAGAGGTTGTATCCAAACGTCGTAGTCACCACGCCCCTCGCCATCGGTATATCTGAACACTGGATGGACCACAAGGGCACTCTGACTACGCGTCCAGAGATCTTCACGGAGCTCTTGCATGATGTCGCCGATAGCATGAAGCGGGCAGGAATAAAACACGTCCTGGCGATAAACGGACATGCTGGAAATGCTGGCCCCGTGAATAATGTGATCGACGATTTGAACGAGCGGCTCGGGATTGATTTTAGATTTCACTCCTATTGGGAATCATACGATGCAGATCTCGTGAAGGCACAGATGGAGTCTGGAAATTGCCCCGGACACGCAAGCGAATTCGAGACATCCTTTGCCTGGGCCGCTTTTCCGGGAAATGTGCACTGGGAAGGCGTTGACTATGACAACGCTGACTTGACAATCAGCGAACCCGACCGAGCCACTCAGGATAGAGATTTCCACCATGAGGCCAAGCTGGCCAATGCATCAAAGGGCCAGGCCATGATTGACGTAGCGGTCAACTGGGTGACGGCAAAAGCCCAGGAGATGATGGACAGCTAAGCCGATATTTTCTGGAAGTTTGCCCTCCAACGCTTGATTTTCCCGAAAGGATGAATATGGGAAACGCATCGTTTGAACCTCTCCGTGTTGGCCTGATCGGCTGTGGAAACATTGCCGGGGGATATGGACGAAGTCTGTCAACAAGGCCGGACCTCGTCCACATTACGGGCGCCTTCGATCTTGATACAACCAAGAGAGACGCGTTCACCAACGAATATGGTGGCCAGGGATTCGAGTCGGTTGAGGCGCTGCTGGCATCCCCCGACATTGAGGCGATTATCAACCTAACGGCACATCATGCCCATGCGGAGATTTCATCCATGGCTATGATGGCCGGCAAGCACGTCCACAGTGAAAAACCGCTGGCAGGCTCACGGGAAGACGGACGCATGCTTCTCGAGCTGGCTGAGAAGCATGACGTGATACTAAGCTGCAGCCCTTTCACCTTTCTTGGTGAGGGACAGCAGACAGTCTGGAAACTGATCCGAGACGGAGCAATAGGTGAGGTAAGGCTCGTATACGCTGAGATGAACTGGAACTGGATTGAAGCTTGGCATCCCAACCCAGAAGGCTTCTTTGCCAAGGGAGCGGGCCCCCTACTTGATGTGGGGGTGTATCCGCTAACGTTCCTTACCACCCTATTGGGGCCTGTCGACCGTGTAATTGGCACGGGCGGGTACTTGAAGAGGGAAAGAACCATCGGAAGCGGCCCCGCTGCTGGTGAAACGTTTCAGGTGGGTACACCGGACCATGTTACCGGTCACCTTGAATTCGCATCGGGAGCGGTCGGTCGCGTTACGGCAAGTTTTTACGCTGCGAGCCAACAGACGGGTGTTGAGTTTCACGGTGACGAAGGTGCTCTCTCAATCAGCACCCCTCACGATTTTGACGGTACCATAGCACTGCGTGAGGGTAGAGACGGCCCATGGGAAGATGTTCCGCTTCTGAAGGAACCCTATAAAGGCGTCGAATGGGGGCGGGCCATCTTTGAATTGGCAGTGGTCATTCGAATGGGAAAGCCTCAAATGGTGACCGGCCGACAGGCTAACCATGTGCTGGATGTCTGTCTCGGTATTATCGAATCCATAGATGAGGGCGGACCCCGTAATGTCTCGTCAACATTCGTCCAACCAGTTCCATATGACTATTCGTAAGATTGGATAGAACGGCATCTAATATCAAAACGTGTGTCTGTAGGGAGCGATCGTAATAGCGTGATGGATGTTACTCTTGGCCCCATGCGATCCGATCATGGACCGTTCACGGATGCCATCTCATTCACGAACCTGATTGCCCTTTCTGTTTCGAGATTTCCGGATCTGCACAATAGGCCAGCTCTGATAGAGTTGCCCTGTGAAAGCAGATTCATCTATGTCTGTTAGTTCACCCCGTAATAATGGGGCGTTCGCACAACCAGGAGATACCAGTGACATCCCCCCATGACGAGGTCACTCACATTGGCGATCGTAGGGAACTGATGGCAGATGATTCCCTAATTGATCGCTTGGACGACGTGGCTCTCACGCTTCACCGCCCCACACCGAAAGAGGTGGTTCTGGTCCACGATCGTCCGTGGGAAGGCAATGTGTGTTTCTACCACACGGTCCTCTACGACAACGGTAAATACCAGATGTATTACCGCGGTGCGCATTATGATGATATTGGTGACAGGTCGATCGGATCTCAGGTGGTATGTTATGCTGAAAGTGACGACGGAATCTCGTGGAATAAACCAGACCTTGGCCTTTTCTCATTCGATGGGGACACGAACAATAACATCATATGGGACGTAGAACCCGAATCCCACAATTTCTCACCTTTTATAGATGCCAACCCCAATTGCCCATCCGAACAACGGTACAAGGCACTCGGCGGCGGGCGCAAGAGACTACATGCATTTCAATCCTCTGACGGTATCCACTGGTCACTGATACAAAAGGACCCCGTGATCACCGAAGGAGCATTTGACTCGCAGAATCTTGCCTTCTGGGACACAAACACTCAGCAATACCGATCCTATTTCCGTGATTTCAAAATCCACGACGGCGTGCGTGTGCGCGATATCATGACCAGCACATCCGATGATTTCCTCAACTGGAGCACTCCTGAGTGGCTGGAATACAGTGGGGCTCCTGCCGAGCACTTGTATACCAATCAGGTGACACCCTATTTCCGGGCGCCGCATTTCTATCTGGGATTTCCTAAGCGTTTTGTTCCCGAACGTAATCCCTTTGGACACGAACACAAGGGAGTCTCCGATGTCGTCTTCATGTGTGGCCGTGACGGGGTTCATTTCCATCGCTGGGGAGAAGCGCTTATTCGACCAGGCCTGCAGGAGGAGCGGTGGGAAAACAGGAACAACTTTGTGGCCCACGGTATCGTGGAATCCTCGTCCGGAATCCCGGGCACACCGGACGAATTAGCACTCTATTCCATGGAAGGGTACTATCGGGGAGAAAGTTGCCAGATGCGTAGATATGCAGTAAGGCCAGACGGCTTTGTCTCGGCGCGTGCCGGGCTCAGCGGTGGTGATCTTACTACCACACCCATATCCTTTTCCGGAAACCGACTGTCTCTCAATATGTCCACCTCGGCAGCAGGGAAACTGTCTGTAGAGATTCAGTCGCCCCACCGGAAGCCATTGGAAGGATTCACCATAGCGGACTGTGACGATATTTACGGTGACGATCTCGAAAAGGAAATAACGTGGAATGGATCGGGGGATCTATCCGTACTGTCCGGGACGCCAGTACGATTGCGTATTCGGTTGAGTGATGCGGATCTCTATGCGTATCGTTTCTTCGACGCATAAAGGGGCGGAAACCCTCTCCGTGCCACAACGTTCGGAGATGCTAAATCGCAGGGGCCCCAAGCCGCTATACAGTGATCTGTCGATCTTCCTTGAATGAATTTAGATCACATCTGGCTCAACATAACTCCAGCCGAGCCCTCAATTGTCTCCAACCGCAGGCGGGTAGACTACCGCCCGGTATCAAATCTCCAGTACTTTTTCAAGTTGTGTCAGATTGTCGTAGCCGCAGGATGTAATCCAAGCATCATCCTCTATTCGCACCCCTCCTGTGTCCGTGTAGTACAAGCCCGGCTCTACAGTAACAATCTGTCCGGTACGCAGTGTCTCGGGCAGCGGTGAGATTCGGGGTGGCTCGTGGATCTCCAGGCCGAAACCATGGCCCGTGCCGTGAAAATACCCCTGCATCCGCCCATCAACCGCTCCGGTCTGATACCCCTTTTCCTCAAATAGCGATTGGATCGAACGGTGGATGGC
>JABIQT010000615.1 GCA_018667995.1 Candidatus Latescibacterota bacterium | reverse complement strand
GAATCACCCGCTCGATCCTGTGTACGGCCTGGAGTATAGCGCATCCGAGTGTCACATCCGTACTCGGCGGACCGGAAAACGAAACGCACCTGGATGAGATGCTTGCGGGAACGATGTTCGATCTGCAAGAAGACGTCCTAGAGGATCTGAACAATGCCAGCCGCATCTACAGCGATGCCATAGTGCTGAAAGGCCGGGATCAGCAATGACGGTTACTCCGGCAGGTGGCCCAGCAAGTAATCGCTTTACAGAGACTCTGAAGCGTCTACATCGCCGGTACGTAGGCCTTGTCCCTCCCATGTCCTTTGTAATTGGATTTACCTACGATACGTTCACGCTCAAACGAATCGACCTACTGTTCGATAACTTGCTGCTTCTCTCCTACCTGTTCCTGTCCAGCATAGCCCTGATCGTCCTGGGCCGAATCGATCTCCGACATACCGAAAGAAAGTTCTTTATAGAGAGACAGAACTGGTGTGTTGTATTGCTGCATTTCTGTATGGGAAGTCTGTTTTCCGCCTACACCATCCTCTATTTCAAGAGCGCGGCCGTAGGCCAGTCTTATATTTTCGTTGCATTGCTGGTACTCATTCTGCTCGTAAACGAGTTCGTTCGGCATGGGCTGTCGCAGCTCAAGATGCTGCTCATTATGCACACCTTCTGCAGCTTCGCCTTCTTCACCTTTTTCCTACCCGTGATGACGAGTAGGATGGACCTGGAGACATTTGTCAATGGCGGCCTTCTCAGCATGGCGCTCACAGCCTTTATCTGGCTTGGAATTTACGGTCTGAACATAAAAGGCCTCTGGAGGGAGAAATACGGTGTGTTTCTTCCACCCGGATTGCTCTTTGTCTTGATGTGCCTCGTATACACCATGAACTGGATTCCCCCCGTTCCACTATCGGTTCAGGAGATCGGGATATTCAGGGGTGTGCGGAAGACAGAGGAGGGGCGCTACGAGGTAAGATATCGGAAGCCCACCGATTGGGAAGTTGGGCGACGCGACGACAGGATTTTCGAATATACCCCCGGCGACACCGTCTTCTGTTACACGTCCGTATTTGCTCCGACTGAGATGAAGCAGAGAATCATCCATCATTGGCAGTGGTTCAACAAAGAAGGCGAATGGACAACGACAGATCAGATCGGTTACGACATAGTGGGTGGACGCGATGGTGGCTGGCGGGGATTCACGCGCAAGAAGAACGTTGGTCCCGGTCGATGGAGAATTGACGTGATGACAGAAGACGGGAAGGTCATCGGTCGCGTTCCCATGAACATCATACTTGTCAAGCGACGGCCAACTGAAATGGCAAGAGAACTGAAATAGTCCATTCATGTTGAATTTATCAATAGCCTCCACATTGCAGCCAGTATATCTTTAAAGACGATTTTTCTCCCCCTCGAAGTTGTTCAGGCACCGACCGGACCCACTAGTGACACTTAATCCTTTTAGAATCTTCTCAGAATATCTGAAACCCTATCGGCAGCGTATCCTTCTGGGGCTGGCACTACTCGCTGGCGCACAATTGGTCTCTGCCGGTGTGCCCCTTGTGATGGAATGGGCAATCGACGTGGCTAAAGAGGGCTACGATGCCGGCCAGGTCGGGGACGTAGCCGAGATGGAGTCAGCGGTTGAGTTGGTGCTACAATACTCGGCAATCATTATGGCCTTGTCAATTCTTCAACTGCTTCTGTCTGTAGGGATGCGCTGGGCGTTGAACAGTATGGCGCGATATGTAGAATATGACATCCGCAAGAGGTATTTTGACCGGTTGCTGGTGCTCTCCATTTCCTATTTTCACGAAACGGCCACGGGTGACCTTATGGCCCGAGCCACAAATGATCTGAATGCCATACGCATGTTTCTCGCATTCGGAATCCGGATGATCGTGACGGCCGCGCTGGCCTTCCCCCTCAGTCTGGGCATCATGGCCACCATCGATTGGAAGCTGGCGTTGTACTCACTAGCTCCTATGCCTTTGCTGGCCATTGTCATGAACCGGGTTGCTGCAAAAATAAACGTAGGATTTCGACAGGTTCAGGAACAGTTCTCCAATATCACTGCACGCGTCCAGGAAAACCTTGCAGGGATGAGAGTCGTCAAGTCTTATGTACGCCGTGAAGCTGAAATAGCAGATTTCAAGGAATTGAACAAGGACTACCTGGACAAGAATCGAGTCCTGATACATGTCCAAAGTCTTTTCTACCCATTCATGTTTCTGATCAGTGGTGCTTCCCTGCTGATTGTGTTGTGGATTGGGGGAAGTAGTATCATCCTTTCCGAGTTGACCATGGGTGAGTTCGTGGCGTTCAATGCCTATCTCACCAGGCTTGTTTTCCCGATGATCACGTTGGGATGGATGATCGACCGGTATCAACGCGGCGTAGCCTCTATGAAGCGCATTAATGAGGTGAT
>JABIQT010000749.1 GCA_018667995.1 Candidatus Latescibacterota bacterium | reverse complement strand
GAAAACTTATAGGACGATGTACGTGAGCAATCGGTGGAGATTGTAAAGGACCATGATGAGCCCGGAAGACCAAGAATCTGTTTCCACGATCCGATCCGAGGGTATCGGCATAGTAAGAGGCGTCCTGACGGGCGATGACCTTGCTGCGACTCGATTGGACTTCGATCGGGCGCATCAGGATCTGGAAAAGGGACCTGGTCAACCAGGTGTACGAGACCGTCTGACGGGGAGCCATCTCCTCGAATATCCCGCCATCGCCGATTTGTATTCGCATCCCAGGATCATGGATATCGTCTGTGAAATGTTGACCGATAGCATTCCGTGGGTCTGGCAGATCATCACCAATCGGTATAGCCCTGAGCATCCAGGTGTAGGGAAGCACAGCGACGGTTTCAAGGGAGAACTTTCCTCACCGTTTTCACGCCAGTCCATGGCCGTTTTTCTGGACGATATAGATGAAGAATCCGGTTCTCTCACGTACGTACCTGGTTCCCATCTCCGTCATTTTATTTCTCGGGATGATCCAGAGCGCCAGGCACCGACCCAGACGGACATCGAAAAGGGCGAATACATCACGACAAAACTCAAAGCCGGCGACGTGGTGTTCAGAGTGCCGGAGGTCTGGCATGCTGTTAGGCCGATTCACCATCTGAGACGATACGTCACCGCGTCATATGTGGCCAGGGAACGCTTGAGTGCCGTAATGACAGAACGATTGGGGCGTGAGTTGAAGACACGACTTGCCATACCCTTGGATCAGGTACCGGAACGATTACAGCCTTATTGGGTCTGGTGACTGGGACCATATCGAACCGACCGTAGTCTTGACTTGGCGGCGGCGCCTAAACCGCATACACACTACAATTATATCGACTTCAATAATTGACTCCATTGGCTTTTAGAAAATTGAACGATGCTGCAAATAACAAAGGAGATCACCGTGTCGGCTAGAAAATCGCTTGTTCCGCAGTATAGGTTTCCTGAAGAGCTTGAAGCTCAGGAAACCGCGCTCGCAGAAAATCCTCTGATGCTGCGGCTACACCACGCTCGTAAAGCCTACGATGGTGATCCACATCGCCCCATATATCACTATGTAAATCCTGAAGCCATGTTAAACGATCCCAACGGTCTCTGCTTCTGGCAGGGCAACTGGCACCTCTTCTATCAAGCGTATCCGCCCGAAGACGCTCGTCAACACTGGGGACATGCAATTTCAACGGACCTGGTACACTGGCGAGACCTTCCCTATTGCATCTACCCTGATCCCGAAGACAAGTGCTTCTCTGGTGCTACGCTGGTTGAGGAAGACCGGGTTATCGCCATGTATCACGGCACTGAAGTGGGAAACATGGTGGCGATCTCGAGTGACGCCCTATTGCTCAACTGGGAGAAAGTAGCGGGCAAAGCCGTGATCCCCATGTCGTCTCCTGATGGCACTGAGCTACCCTATCGCGTATTCGATCCATGTATCTGGAAAAAAGATAAAATATACTATGCGCTCTCAGCAGGAACTAAGCCGGAGGGACCGGCGGGGAAGCCCGTTCGTGCAAATTTCCTCTTCCGTTCCACAGACCTCGAGCACTGGGAATATATGCATCCCTTCGTGGAGGATGATGCCTACTCCCTGGTCGGTGATGACGGAGCCTGCCCCTACTTCTGGCCTATCGGAGATCGCCACATTCTGCTGTTCTTCAGCCATATGAGTGGTGGTCAGTACCTGATCGGAGACTACGACACCATCCGAGACAAGTTCGTGGTCACCCAAGGCGGAAAGTTCAACTTCGGAGCAGCCGCTCCGGCTGGCGTTCATGCACCGTCAGCCACTCCCGACGGCGAAGGCGGTATCATTGCCATCTTCAACATGAACCCAGGGAAACCAACAGACGGCTGGAACCAGATCATGAGCCTGCCGCGACGACTGACTGTGACAGGGGACAAGATACATATCGAGCCTGCTGGCGATCTGGAATCGCTCAGAAACGCGCCGCAGATCATTGAAGATATCGCACTTAACGCGAATGAAGAGGTGGTCGCTAACGAGATTCGTGGTAATGCACTCGAGCTGCAGTTGCGCATCGAGCCAGGCGATGCCCCCATGGTAGAAGTTAATGTGCTGCGCTCCCCGGGTCGCGAGGAATACACCAGGATTGCTTTTTTCAGAAATCGCGGTTATCGTGGCGAAAGCCTGATCACCATAGATACGTCCTATGCATCCACGGCTGCCGATGTGGTCTCGCGTGCTCCCGAGACGGCACCCATCAGCTTGGAACCAGAGGAACCGCTGGATCTGCGAATCTTCCTGGACAAAAGTGTGGTCGAAGTCTTCGCCAACGGAAAACAATGTGTGGCGGTGCGGGTGTACCCAGAAAGAGACGATAGCCAGACGATCTCCTTCAAATCACAGGGCGTGGGAAGCCAGATATCCTCACTTACGTGCTGGGAAATGAAATCCATATGGACATGATAGGCTTGGTCACAGAAT
>JABIQT010000490.1 GCA_018667995.1 Candidatus Latescibacterota bacterium | reverse complement strand
CCCGGCTCTGGCACCCATCTCGATGGACATATTGCAGACGGTCATTCGTTCGTCCATAGAAAGTGCTTTAATGGCACTGCCGGTAAATTCGACTACCGAACCTGCACCGCCGGCCGTACCTGTGTGGCCGATGATATTCAGAATAATATCTTTGGCGGTTACACCAGGTGATAGCGTCCCGTTGATGCGTATCTCGAAGGTCTCGGAGCGTTGCTGAAGGAGACATTGGGTGGCCAGTACATGCTCAACTTCACTGGTTCCTATTCCAAATGCCAGCGCACCGAAGGCTCCGTGGGTGGAAGTATGGCTATCGCCGCACACGATGGTCTTTCCAGGCTGCGTAATGCCCATCTGGGGTCCGATGACGTGTACGATGCCCTGATTGGGGCTCTTCAGGTCGTAGAGCTCAATGCCGAAATCGGCACAGTTGCTGACCAGAGCCTGAACCTGCATACGCGCTGCGTCATCGGCCAACGGCAACGTCCACTCGTCAATGGGCACTTCCCAATTGGTGGTCGGAATGCTGTGGTCCATGGTCGCATAGGTCAGATCCGTGCGCCGGACAGGCCGCCCGTTGGTCCGCAGGCCTTCGAAGGCTTGAGGGGACGTTACTTCGTGTATCAGATGGGCATCGATGTAGATGATCGTCACACCGTTCGGCTGCTTCCTGACCGTGTGTTGTTCCCAAATCTTGTCGTACATAGTTTGTGGCATTAGCGGCACTCCTCCTGTCCAGTCACACTATAATATGGACGCCGGGTCAGTTATTCTAGTGGTACGGTCGGCTTATAGGATTCTGACATGGTCTCAGTATTAGATGCTACATAGTGACAGATAAGACTTTGGCGAAATCTGTCAGTCGAATTATTGGGTTCAGAGCCGTGGATTAAATGGCCCCCAAAAAAGAGCGTGTCACCGGCTTTCAGTCGAACGGTCGTTTGGATGGCGCCAACGGGTGGCGATACGGCCTCTGTACTGAAGTACTTATCCGAATCGATGGGGCGCATTTCGAGTAGATCCGCCTCTTGTGTGCCTTCCACCACAATCAATCCACCATTGTCCTCGTCTGTTTCCTCCAGCGCCGTCCAGGCAGCAATGCATGTATCCGGTTCGCCCTGCACGAAGAAACTGTCCTGATGAAACGCCTGTCCCATGGCTCCCGGTGGTTTCCAATAGAACATACTTTGAATGCCCACAGCCTCCTGGTCCAGAAGCGCCTGCACGATACGCGATACACCGGGATGTTTCAGGTGCTTCATGAATACATCGTCAATCCTGTGGGGATGCATCATTCGAGGATACACCTTGAGTATATCTCCATCAGCCTCCGACTCTTCGACTGCCTCGAAGCATCCCGCTACTGAGCCAAGGCCGTGGAGTCTTATAGCGCTGCCAACTATCTCGCGGCAGGCGGAAACGGTGAAAAGGCTCGGAACCACAAGGTAACCGTTCGCTCCATAGAAGGTAACCTGGTCATCGGTCAGGATACTGGTGTCATGGGTATCTGAATTGCTCATATGTTTCCGAACTGCCTGTGTGCTATAAGTAAGGAGCCGTCTGATCTGAGATCCGTGCCACGCTTATTTGGCCGCACCCCTGTTTTCGTGGTAGAATTTCTTGAGAAACGGCGTATCGGCCGAATCAAGAAATCGCTGAGGAAAGAGGGTATGGCCCGACGGTTTCATCCACGGATGGCAATAGTAGACATGAACGGTTCGACGCTCGTGGCCAGACCTTTCGTGCATGGCAGCATGCCAGAGATTGGCATTGAATATGATTGCGGTGCCAGCAGGGGCGCTCAGACGCGTGTGACCAGGCATATCTTCGAGATTCTTGACTTCGGGGCGCTCCCGATCGAACCGGTGGCTGCCTGGTACTACACTGAAGCAGGCGCCATTGTCGGGGACGTCGCTAAGGTAGTAGATGCATGAAATCAACAGTAAAGACTGGTTCAGAGGAATGCCGTCATAGCCAATGTCTTTATGCCATGGTGCATGGGAATCGGTTCCGGGTTCCTTTATGAGCGCCGACAGTTCGGAAAAGGCAATATCCTCATCCATCAGGCCTTTAAGGATGTCGAAGGTGGCGGTGTGCATGATCAGCTCGTCAAAGGCCTCTTCGATCTCCAAGAGACGGACGCTCTGATGGGTTCCATCGGATCTCGAATAAAAGGTATCCCTCCGATCGGAGAACTCACGATCCAGGGCTTGATTCAAGTCCACAAGTTGGTCTTTGGAGAGCGCACCTTCGAGTGTCAGGTACCCATTGGTTTCGAATTGGTATCGGTCCGAATCTCTCACTGTACCCAGATTCCTCCGGCTCAAATTGGGTTTGGCGCGACATAGGCTTCGTCAAGGGGCCATAATGTATATCGCTGACAAATCCTTCAGCAAGCGAAAACTGGCACATTCTCCCGTGTAAGGGGCTCTGGTTCCTACTGCAGAAGTCATTCAAATTGCTTGACATTCGGGGCCTTTTTTGCCATATTCGCCACGGTCTCAACTCCTTACTGCACATTACTTCCATTCATGGTTATAGTAAGGTCTACTACGGTCATTGCCATCAAGGCGTTATGGGAATTGTGGTGCATGCGTGAGTGACGTTGAAACAGAGGGCACCACCAGCACACCAAATGTGGAACCCGGGACCGGCATTTCGGGTGGTAGCGGCAACGATGGCGCAGGTCGTGATGCTTCTCAGGATCCTCAGCCCGCCTCGCCAGCTGGGGATGTGCCCGATGGCACTGGTTCCTCCAGCGGCACCATATCCAGCCTCTCGCTGTCGCCGTTTTTTCAAGGCTGGCCGCTGATAGCCGGGGGCGCTCTGATGGGCGCCCTGCTATACAAAGTGTGGGATGTGATGGCACCGCCTGTGCTTGCAGCTCTGGTGCTCTATCTGTTATATCCCCATCGACGGAATACGATGGTGGTGCGTTTGATGGTGGTGACGGCCCTCGCCACGGGTATCTGGCTGGCATCGGAAACGGGCCTGATCCTGTTTCCTTTCGTGGCCGCTTTCATTCTGGCCTATCTGTTCAATCCTGTGGTGTCACGGCTGGAAGACTGGAAGATCCCGCGTGAACTGTCCGCGGGCTTCATTCTGGTCCTGCTTATCGGACTTACTGTCCTGGCCGCGCGCTTCTTCGTTCCAGGTCTGCTCGACCAGCTGTCGGAGCTGGTGCGCAGGCTGCCCGTTTCCATCTCGCGCCTGCTCGCCTGGCTTGAAGAAGGGCCTGTCCTTGGATATGTGGCCGATCTTTTGGATCTTGGAGATACGGACAACCTGCGCGTGGCGCTGTTCGATGAGTTGGCTTCTCAGGGACAGAATTTGATCCAGCAGGGCTTCGGTACTCTTGTGAGCGTAGTGCAGGAAGTGCCTACCGTATTTAACACCTTGGGCCGGGCCTTGGAATTGATCGCCATTCCCTTTGTTACGTTTTATCTGCTGAAGGATTTTGATGTCTTGATCGGCCATGTGAAATCCATGGTGCCACGACCGTATGTGGAGCCTGTCAAGAAACTGGTCCGCAATCTGGATACCATAATCGCCCGCTACCTTCGCGGACAGCTCACTGTGGCGTGTATCATGGGTACGGCAACCTGGCTGCTCCTCTGGGCCGTGGGAGTCGACTATGCCCTCATTCTGGGTTTGGCGACGGGCGTGTTGAATATCATACCCTACTTCGGCTTCATCGTCAGCCTGGTGTTGGGTATTCTCGTGGCATTTTTCGATGCCGACCCTTTCATGACTGTAGTAAAGGTTTTGTCAATCTACATTGCTCTAAACGTACTCGAGGCGTCGTTTATCTCACCGCGCATTGTCGGGTCACAAGTGGGGCTGCATCCGGTGTGGGTGATCTTATCCTTGCTGGTCTTCTTTCACTTTTTCGGATTCATCGGATTGATCATAGCGGTACCATTGACGGCCGTCGGCAGTATTCTGGTCCAGGACTGCTATGATTGGTACCTTCGGTCATCGTTGTACACCGGACGGCAATAGCTCGTTGAGATTCAGCAGCATTAAAACTAAACAGATAGTCAATTTATGAAAATTCAGGCCGTAGAACCCGACAGCATTGCCGATGAGATCGGTCTCCAACCCGGGGATCGTCTCATGAACATCAATGGGGCTCGGGTGCGCGATTCTTTGGATTACCACTTCTGGTCGCAAGAGGAAGAGCTGGAGCTCGATGTGATGCAGGCGAATGGTGATCGCGTCCTCATAGATGTTGAGAAAGATCCGGAAGAGGATCTTGGGCTGGATCTCATCGAACCGCCCTTCCAGGCGTGTGCCAACAAGTGTATCTTCTGCTTTATACACCAGAATCCTTCGGGTATGCGTAAGGCGGTGTATTTCCAGGACGAGGACGTGCGCCTGTCTTTCCTGTTCGGGAACTACGTGACCCTGGCTTTTGCCACGGACGCCTATCTGGACCGCATAATCGTACAGCGTCTCAGTCCCATCTATGTCTCGGTGCACGCTACGGATCCAGAACTGCGCCGCATGATGCTTGGATCGCCCAAAGCGAAAGACGTCATGCCCATCCTGAATAAGCTGGCCGATGCTGAAATACTGATCGAGACACAAATCGTGTTATGTCCCGGAGTGAATGACGGAGCGGCGTTGCGGCAGACTGTGGACGATCTTGCGGCGCTGTTTCCCATAGTCGAATCAATCTCCATCGTGCCTGTTGGATTGAGCATGCACCGCGAGGGACTGTATCCCCTTAAGCCCGTGACCGTAGACTACGCCCGGGAGATGATCCAGACGGTAAAGGCGTGGCAGGTCGATATGCGCACCGAGCTGGGCCGGCCGCTCGTGTATCTGTCGGACGAGTGGTATCTCATGACCGACACCCCTTTTCCATCGGAGGAGGAGTATCAGGACTGTCCGGTGATTGAGAACGGCGTGGGTATGGTTAGCGCATTTATTGCCAGCATGGAGCGGCAAGTTCAAGAATTACCGGATCGGTTGGAGGCTCCGCTGCGACTGACATTGGTTACCGCCGCGCTGGCGGGTGATGTGGTGCGCGAGCATCTGGCAGAGCCGCTCAATCAAATCGAAAACTTTGAAGTCGATCTCGTCGTGGTTCAGAACCAGTTTTTCGGCCCCGGAGTCACGGTGTCGGGACTGCTCGTCGGAGGCGATATTGTACGAGCGCTGGAAGGGCAGAACCAGGCAGACCTGGTTTACCTGCCGCCCAACGTATTAAATGATGATGGGCTTTTCCTTGATGATATGACGCTGGCTGCTGTCAGCGAAGCTGTAGGCACTGAGGTTCGCTTGTTTCCTGAGCGGGTTTCCGATGTCCTGATGTGTGAAATTCTGACTGTGGAGTAATACGGATATGGCACAACCCATTGTAACGATTATCGGTCGGCCCAACGTGGGTAAATCGGTCCTGTTCAACCGGATCGTTGGACGGCTGGACGCCATCGTGGATAACGCGCCCGGGATAACCAGGGACCGCCACTATGCAGACGCGGACTGGTACGGTACCCGATTTACTATTGTGGACACGGGGGGACTTGTACCCGATTCAGATGAGCCCATGGAATCGGCTATCGAACGCCAGGCATTTATGGCTGTGAATGAAGCGGACTTGATCCTCCTGGTGCTCGACGCCCGTGCCGGTCTCATGCCGCTGGATTATAAGGCCGCTGACATCGTACGGCGCGCGGGCAATGAACGCATCATGGTTGTGGCCAACAAAGTGGACAGCGGGCGACAAGAGGCAGACGCCTACGAGTTTTCGTCACTCGGTCTTGGAGATCCATTCTTGATATCGGCCCTTAAGGCCAGGGGCACAGGTGATCTGCTGGACGCAGTAGCCGACCGTCTTCCGCAACGTGAGCCCGAACCTCCCTCAGACGACGCTATCAAGATCGCAGTTGTGGGGCGGCCAAACGTGGGAAAATCATCGCTCGTAAACGCCATAGTCGGCAAAGATACCGTAATCGTGTCTGACGTGGCGGGTACCACACGGGACTCCATCGACACCAAGATCGTGCGTCAGGGCGTGCCATACGTCTTGATAGATACTGCAGGATTGCGTAGGCGTGCACGCATTGATAGCGACATTGAATTCTATAGTTTCACGCGTGCCGTTCGTGCCATCGAGCGCTGCGACGTGGGTGTCGTGGTCATCGACGCAGTGGACGGAATTACGACTCAGGATATGCGCATCGTTTCACAAGTGGATGAAGCAGGCAAAGCTCTGGTGCTGGCTTACAACAAGTGGGATCTGGTGGACTCGGACGCCACCACAGGAGATGCCTTCCGGGACGAGACACGTTCGAAGCTCAGGTTTACGGAATATGCCCCCATTATGTTTGTCAGCGCCGTGACGCAGCGGGGTGTCACACAACTCATACAGAAGGTGAGTCATGCCCAGGAAATGCGTAATCACCGTGTGGGCACCAGTGAGTTGAATAGAGCGGTAGAACGGATCGTGGGAATCAACCCACCGCCCGTAACCTCCAAAGGTCGACATGTCAGAATCTACTACGCGACACAGGCGAGCGTGGCTCCCCCGACATTTGTCTTCTTCACCAACTATCCGGATTCGGTGCCAGAGGCCTACAGGCGCTATCTATCCAACCAGTTGCGCGAGGTATTCGGTTTTGAGGGTACCCCGTTACGTGTGTTGATACGGGGACGTGGTGGTAAGGACGAACCGCCTCCCGTCGAGCCGACTCGGCCCAAGCCTCAGCCCCGCGGCAAGGAGAAGGCAAAACGCAGAGATTGACGCGTCTCGCCACATGCTATATTCAAAGGATAGTGTATGAACGGCCGATCGTCAGGTAAGCTGTATTATTCCATAAGCGAGGTATCCGAGCTGACGCAACTCGAGGCCACAGTTCTTCGATTTTGGGAACGTGAGTTCGGGCAATTGCGGCCCAAGAAGAATCGCGCTGGAAATCGGATGTACCGGGAAAAAGACATCCAGCTTATCCACGAGATCAAACAGCTGACGCGTGACGAAGGTTATACCCTCGACGGCGCCAAGAAGCGTATCCAGGAGGCTGGAAAGGCTAAGGCCAAAGCCAAAGCCTCGGTCGTGGAGAAAGCGCCTGCGTCCGATTTGGCTTCTTTACCTCCAGATCTACTGGATTACTTGCGCAAAGAGCTCACAGATATCAAGGATATGCTTGAGTAAGACGAGTCCTCACATCGGACAGTTTTTTCTTGCATTGAAGCACGCCGGTTCTTAGATTGGCGCTGTAAGATTTCGGGGCGTAGCGCAGCCCGGTAGCGCACCAAACTGGGGGTTTGGTGGTCGCTGGTTCAAATCCAGTCGCCCCGATTCTGAGTACATCTCTCGGCGACACCAGCCCGTGGAGAATCGACAGCCATGAACGTGGCCCTGATTATCCCGGCTTTCAACGCCGCATCAACGATATCCCGGCTTCTCCACGAGGCCGGGATGTTTTTTGTTCCGGACAATATCGTGGTGGTGGATGACGGCTCCACGGACGGCACCGGCGGTCTTGCGGAGAGCCTAGGTGTCTCAGTCTTGCGCCATCCGGACAATCGTGGCAAGGGCGCCGCGCTCAAGACCGGCTTCGGTTGGGCTCTCGATAATGGATTCGACGGTGTGGTCACCATGGACGCCGACGGTCAGCACGCCTGCTCCGATCTGCCGGCGCTGCTGCAGGCCGCAGAGGAGGACAGTGCCGGTGTTGTACTCGGTTCTCGCATGTCGGATCCGGGAAGCATGCCCTGGCAGCGCCGCCTCAGCAACCGACTAACGTCATCTATCATATCTCTAAGGACCGGGCAGACGGTAACGGACAGTCAATCGGGCTACCGATACGTCTCTGCGGACGTGCTCAGATCGGTCAGTTTGACTTCGGATCGGTTTCAGGCTGAGTCAGAACTGCTGATCAAGAGCGCTCTCGCCGGGGTCCGAATCAGAGCGATCCCCGTGGCCTCCATTTACACCGGTGGCGGGAGTGCTATCCGACCTTTTCTCGACACCTGGCGTTTCGTCTTGCTGGTCTTCAGGAGCCTATTCTGGTCGGCCGGGAAGCCAGCGGACAAGCCCGTCTGATGGCTATATTGGTCTTGACAGTCTATGGGGTGCGAGATATCTTAAGACGTTCGATATTCGGGGCGTAGCGCAGCCCGGTAGCGCGCCTGCTTCGGGAGCAGGAGGCCGGGAGTTCAAATCTCCCCGCCCCGACTAGTATTTACAGTAAGTTACAGCGGCTAATTGGGGCCGCTGTTTTTGCTTGGTGACCATCTGGTGACCAAAATATCCCGGTGACCAGATAAAGAAAAAGGGGCCCGAATTCATCTCGGAACCCCTTCTCTATTTTCCTACCGTAGTACCATTCAAATCTATCCGAAATCCGCCTTGTCCGCATACTCTCTGAAGTGAAGTGCCTCAGAATGATCGTAAATGCCTGTGGTGACTGGCGAGCTGTGCCCAAGTAGCTTCTGCACGATATCACGAGGTACTCCCTTCTCCTGAAGGTGTGTCGCGTAAGTGTGTCGAAGTGAATGAAGTGAATAGGATTCGGGAAGACCTGCTTTCCTAATCTCAGTTTTGAATTTATGAGTAACCCCATCAGGCCCCCAGGGTTGTCCTGGTATCATTCGCGACTCGAATATGTGAGTTCTGTTGAGATTCATATTGCCGATTACCTCCCGCAGGGCCTTGTTTATCGGCAGCAT
>JABIQT010001143.1 GCA_018667995.1 Candidatus Latescibacterota bacterium | reverse complement strand
GACTCAATAGCAGAGGGGACGCTGAGGATTAACCGTGCGGGAGTGATCGTCTGGAAGATCAGTATGGTACGACGGAGGGTTTGGGATTGCGGGCGGAGTTTGTAGATACATGCCGATTGCGGTAACCGACCATATCGAATAACGGTCCACGTAGCAATGTCTGCTTAGAGGGAAACTATACGTTCCGGACGCGTTGTATGCTCTCATTGTTGCCGGCAAGGAGCAGAATGTCTTCCTTCTCAACCAGATAATCCGGCCCGGGCACAAAGTGCGTAGAGGTGCCTGTCGTGTCCAGTTTCTTAATCAATAGCACTTGCACATCATATCGTGCCCGAATATTGAGCTGCCGTATTGTCCGATCAACGAATCGGGATGGAGCCTGGATCTCCACCATGGCGTAATCCTGGCCTAATTCCACCACCCGATCATGACCCAATGACGAGACCATAGAACTGACTTCGCCGGCGAGGTCCCGGCGCGCCACCTCGCGATTGTAGGCGTTCATCACGTGTTCCCTGTCGACGACCCCGATGAGGCGTCGGTTCTCCGTATCAACTACAGGAAACTCATCCACGTTGTGCCTGCCGAATAGGAGCAACACGCGGTCCAGCGTGTCGTCGTCGGTGACGGTTGGGAAATCGGCGCGCGCAAGGTCGTAGGCAAGAATTGCTCCGTCTGGCGTGTCGCCGTGCATCAGCATATTCCGGATATCGTCAAAGGTGACTACCCCATCCAGAGAGCCTGATTCTCCGAGTATATAGAATTCCGTATGCGAGCTGCCAGCAAGTTTCACCAATAGTTCATCCAGTGTTGCCTGGGGTTGTACCGTTTCAAATTTGTCCGAGCGGGCGCCGCTGACAAAGAGCGAGCGGAGGATATTGGTCTCCTGGTTTTTGTGGATGTCTATACCACGTCGGTTCAGTTTCAGTGTGTAAATAGATGGTTTGAGCAGGTAGGAGGAAATCAACGTACTCAAGATACAGGTGATCATTAACGGTAGAATGATCTTGTAGTCATTGGTCAGCTCGAAGATAATCAGGATGGAAGTTATCGGTGCACGAGTCGTGGCAGATACCATTGCTCCCATGGCTACGAGGGCATATGCGCCACTGGACGCGGAGATTTCAGGGAAGTAGTGATTCACCCCTGTGCCAAACGCGCCGCCCAGCATACTTCCCATGAAGAGAGACGGCGCGAACACCCCTCCCGATCCCCCGGCACCCAGTGTTATGGATGTGGCAACCAGTTTTGCTGCGGCCAGAATGAGAAGCGTGTGCCAGGCTAGGTCTCCAAACAGAGCCATATCCATGGCCTCGTAACCCACTCCAAGTATATGTGGATATGCCATGGCAATGGCGCCGATCAGGAGCCCTCCTGTTACCGGTTTTGCCCAGTCAGGTATCGGAATCCCATCATAGTAATCTTCCGTAAAGTAGAGAATCTTAATGAACGCCACTCCCGCAAAGGCAGCCAGGACACCCAATATACCATAGAACACAAACTCCGATGGATTAACCAATGTGTAAGTAGGTACGATAAAGGCGGGTATATCACCGAGAAAATGGCGCGATATCACTGTAGCTACAACAGATGAGATCACGATCGGACTGAACCAGCTTATGGCGAAACCACCCAGTATGACTTCAAGCGCGAACAGTGCCCCCGCGATCGGCGCATTGAAGGTTGCAGCGATGCCGGCTGCGGCACCACATCCCACAAACGTTCGGAGGCGTCTGGTATTCACTTTGAACAACTGTCCAAGTGTGGATCCAATGGCAGAGCCAATCTGAGCGATTGGGCCTTCTCGGCCGACAGACATTCCCGTTCCGATACTGATAGCAGATGCCAGTGACTTCACAACCACGACCCGCGGCCGGATCCGCCCTCCCCTGAGAGCAACCGCCTCCATAACTTCCGGAACACCGTGCCCCTTGGCTTCTCGAGCCCCGAAGTAGACTAACGGCCCCACAATCGCGCCACCTGCTGCAGGAATGCCCAGCTTATAGTACCAGGGGATTTGCATTATAGAATCCAGGGTGCCTCCCCAGTCCGGGTGAGACAGATCCTGAATAGCATGGATCAACCATCGAAAGCCGATGGCGCCAAAACCGGCCAGCGTACCAATAATGATGGCCGCACCAATCATGAAGACGTTTTCAGTGGTGCGCATTCGCTCCGAATTGGTATGCATCCATTGAGATATGCTTCGTAGATATACACGCCAGATTCGGAACAGTTTTAAACTGGGAAGGGACATCGACTACCTTTTGCGTATAACAGAGAGTGCGGAGACGCTATTAGCGGGAAAAGATCTGGTGGGTGAAACAAGATCTTTCAGGTGCTTTTTCGGTTCTATATTTGCCAAGTACATCTTGTGCTTTTCAGGTGTTGTGGTTATCATGTTTCCGGTCTGTTACTGTACGTATAAACACCCACAAAGTCAATAGCAATGCACGTCGGATTACAGCGTGAATGCACCGGCAATGAAAGGGAAATGTTCCATGGCCGACGATGCCATTATTCAGCTGCCAGATACCTCGACCTGGGGAACGCCAGACTGGGGAATTCGGGTAGATCCCAAGACCGGAAAAGGTCTTCTGATGCGTGATTGCCAGGTGGGAAAAGCCGGGGAGGTGCCCGAAACCGCCCTGCCTAATCGTGGGTTAGCCCAGCGGGGCTCTATCGTGGATCCAAATACACCCGATTTTGGATTCACTATCCGGGAAAAGACCGACGTGTGGGCCGACAATATTGCAGATCTGTACGAGCAGGGAAAAGCAGGACAATGGGATGCCACTACGGATATACCGTGGCAAGACCTTCCGGAACTGCCGGATGACCTGGAGCAGGCGGTCTGCCAGATCTGCACTTTCCTGATACAAAACGAATATCTGGCCATGTATCTGCCGGCTAAGTTCATGAGCCGGATCGACCCCCAGTTTACAGAAGTGGTCCTCTTTCTCTCAACACAAGTTATGGACGAGGCAAGACACGCAGAGGTCTTCACAAAACGGGCTTTGGCCAATGGTGGTGGACTTCAATACGTGTCTGCAGCCACTGAATGGTCGCTCAAGAGCTTACTTTCCCAGGACAACTACTCCAATGGCTCCTTTCTCATGCATGTGCTGGGTGAAGGCACCTTCATGGAGTTGCTCATGTTCCTCGAGGAAATAGCTCCCGATCCGGTTACCGCAAAGGCATTCAGATTAGCGCGTCAGGACGAAGGCCGGCACGTGGGATACGGGATCTCGCACTTCAGTTATCATATCGACCGAGATCCTTCGATCAAAGATCAACTATTGGCGGCGGCCGAGGAAAGGACTTCCTTTCTACAGCAGGCGTCCGGAACCAGCCCATTCGTTTTGAAGGCAATGATGACGCTCGCAGGCGGTGGTTCCCACCCCGACCAGCTTGCCAAGGGCCGTGCCAAGGTCCGGGAACTCTACGAGGAAATGCACGGAAAACGTGTTCGGGAACTGGTGTCCATTGGTTTTGATCAGGAAGCTGCCGAACGCATCAGTGAACTGCACGGCGCCGGAGTGAGAAATTTCATGTAGTCAGTACATGTATCCTTTATAGTGGATCATGATCTACCAATTCAGAGATGGAGCACAATTGGGACAGCGCATCACCATAATTGATATATCGGAAGACACTGGGCGACAAGTAGTAGTATCGCAGGGAACACCCGATTCCTATCAAGGACATCCCACAACATTGTTGATGCCCGATCAGAAAACCATGTTCTGTGTTTATCCACTGGGACATGGAGGTCCCGGTGTAGTGCTCAGACGCAGCGAGGATACAGGACTGCACTGGAGCAGACCTCTGGAGGTGCCGGTTAACTGGTCAACTGCCAATAATTGCCCTGCACTATTCCGATTCGTAGGGCCAGACCAGGTAGCGCGCATTTTCGTGTTCGAAGGAAACGGCGCTATGAGGCAGTCCGTTTCGCTGGATGATGGTAATACCTGGTCCCCACTCCAACAAAATGGCCTGTCGACGGTGATGCCCTTTACCGCAATGATCCCTTTAGATGGTGGGAGACTTTTGGGGGCATGGAGTCGACACTGCACGCTGTGCAGTGTATCCGACGACGGTGGATTGACCTGGTCTGCCGAGCAGTTGATCGCCGATGAGAATCCGTCGCAGTACCCCGATGCCGTGCCTTGTGAGCCTGCATTGATCCGATCTCCTGATGGTGCGACCATTGCCTGCCTGATGCGTGAGAACAGCCGTAAGTACAATGCGTTGGTCACCTTCAGCCACGATGAGGGCGCGACATGGTCCGAACCAGTTGAGACGTCGTGGCCGCTGACCGGTGATCGCCATCAGCCCAGATATTCAGACGATGGACGATTAGTCATCTGCTTTCGGGACATGGCCGCCGACAGTGCTACGAGAGGACACTTTGTGGCATGGGTGGGTACGTTCCAGGACATCGTAGATGGTGCCGATGGGCAGTATCGTGTCAAACTCCTGCACAGCCATGCTGAGGGGGTCTCAGATTGTGGTTATCCGGGCCTTGAGTTATTGCCCGACGGAACGTTCGTCGCGACGACCTATATTAAATATCGTCCAGGTCCAGAAAAACACTCCGTTGTTAGCTCGCGGTTCAAACTATCAGAAATCGATGCATTGAAACTGTCATGAACACAACTCCGGGATGACAGCCCATTTTTCAGACCGGAGAGGGAGGATGTCGAGATGGGTGTTGTGCACCGTTACAAAGGCGATGGCGCCTCGGAATTCGACTGGGAGAACGTGGAGGCTGGGGCCTATACGAGGGGTGGTGCTGTTGGCGGCTCGATGCGGGTGGTAATCGGACCGGAAGATGGCGCCCAGAATTTCGCCATGCGCTATTTTGAGATTACCCCGGGCGGCCAGTCTTCCTTTGACCGGCACGAACACGACCATGGCGTGTACATCCTCAAAGGCAAAGCCCGGGTGTTGATGGGGTGGGAGGTACATGAGGTTGGTCCAGGTGATGTCGTTTACATCGAACCGAACGAACAACACCAGTTCGAGAGTATTGGAGAAGAAACCCTCGGATTTCTATGTGTTGTGCCGCCCAAATGATATAATGATTGCCCATTAACAAGCATGAACACGAATTGATATTCGCCGTCCAGAGCATCGGGACCGTTGGAGTCGGTGCTAGGGCCCTGATCTGCGTCACTTCGGTGGTTTTCGCAGGCTCTAACCAGGTGGCTCAGGGCACCAAGATTTGATCGTGTTTACCGACAAGATTATCTGTAGTCATCTGCCATAAGCCTTGTTACCCAGGCGGGGCGCGGAATCACGGTCCATATTTTGTGTTACAAACGGAGACCAAGCATGTCTGAGCGTGACCCGAAGAATATGATTGAAAATGACGCTGTGCGCGCCGCTGTGTCGGAGCACCCCAGATTGTGGGAAGAAAACCGATATGTCTATCCGGTGCTGTCACGGAGATCAAAAGGCGTTTCCATAGGTGTCAATCTCAATCCAGACAAGATCTGCAACTTCGACTGTATCTATTGCCAGGTTGACCGCGACATCGCCCCCGTCCATCGAGAAGTCGACTTGGACATTCTGTCTTCTGAACTGAAACAGCTAATGACATGGGTACATGACGGAACTCTTTTCGAACGTCCTCCTTTTGAAGGTGTCCCAGATAGCGTGAAGCGAGTGAATGATATCGCCTTCTCGGGCGATGGTGAACCGACCTCAAATCCGAGATTTCACGAAGTGGTTCAGCTCGCAGCCGAGACGCGCGATGCACTCGGTCTGGACGATGTAAAACTCGTCGTAATTACCAACTGCACATTATTCCAGCGTGAGCACGTTCGCAACGCGCTGGACTATTTGGATGCCCACAACGGTGAAATATGGGCCAAACTTGATGCTGGCACAGAAGACTATTACAAGAAGATTGACAGGACTCGCGTCTCGTTTTCACAGATACTGGAGAATATCAAGACTGCTGCAAACGCCCGCCCACTGGTAATTCAGAGTCTTTTCATGAAGGTTGACGGTGCACCTCCACCGGAGGCTGAGATCGATGCCTACTGTGACGTACTTTCAGATGTCTTGAATTCTGGCGGAGATATAAAATTGGTCCAACTCTATACGGTCGCCCGGCAACCCGCGGAGGACTACGTTGCGCCACTCAGTAACGAAGCGATGGATCGCCTGGGAGATTCGGTCAGGATGCGTGTGGGGGCTCCTGTCGAGGTTTATTATGGCGTAAGTTAGTGGCGCTTGATGCATTCCTGAAATCCAGACCCCATCGATACCGCCCATGACCAAAATACTCAATGTCGTGGCCCTGTCCCTCCTATCCATGGGATGTGGTGGTTCCAATCCCGCCGGAACAAGCCCTTCCGTTTTCCCTCCGGAGGCAAGAGATCCCGTGTCCTTCACCGTGGAGGGGACAAGGGCGATCATGATCGGGAGCCTCGAT
>JABIQT010000688.1 GCA_018667995.1 Candidatus Latescibacterota bacterium | reverse complement strand
CATTGGCCTTCCATCCCGAATTGCAGTTGGTTGCGGTAAGAGATCTGGCTGCTTAAGTCAAAACGAGCTCCGTTGTACGTGGTCTTAGATTGTCTGAACCACGGGAGGAAATCATTACCGTCCGTGAAGTGTAGGCCGCCGAATCGCTCGCCGATCTGAAGATTATCATTGTAGATCCGGCCCGTATAGCGGCCGCCCGTATCCTGTGAGTATCCCGGCCATTGATCCCAGTATTGATCAAATATCCTCGTCGGCGCCAGCTTTGAGTCGGTAGTGAATCGATACAAACGAGCGGTGTAGTAGGTTTGAGGAGTTAGGGAATGATTGACGGACAGATTCAGTCCGCGGCTTCTGTCCCGCTTCTCCGGTAGGCCGGTCAGATTGAAGTCGTATGACATACCGGAAAGGTCGTCTCTATGATTGTAAATCTCCTGTGTACTTCCAGAGACATGTCCTGCAAGCTTCACCTTGAGTAAAGGATGTGGCCGAAGTGTTATGTTGCCCGTAAAGGATTGATCTTGTCGGGAATTGTGAGGAAGATGATTGCCTGTCAATAACTGCTGTCCTGCGACGAAGAACGAGCCCGAACTCCCCATAAGCGGCAATGGACCGCTTAGCGAGCCCGAGATATTTCGACCGTTGGCACTGGGGGTGCCATACGAACCCTTCCGTACATCGTATTGCGACTGAAGGCTGATTGCATTTCGAAAGCGGCCGCCGTAGCCAACGCTTCCCTCTTTGGTCATGATATTGACTATGCCGGACATGGCGTCGCCGTATTGAGCGTCAAAACCTCCCCGATTAATCACCACCTCCTCTATGCTGTCCAGATTCAATACCGTGCCTATTCCGCCAAGCATGGGATCGCGAAACTCGGTTCCATCCACATAATAGGCAATCTCGTCACTTCTTCCGCCACGAATGTGCAGTTCGCCCTTGGCGTCGCGTACGGTTCCGCTTTGGAGAGCAATGAGGTCGGAGAGGGTGCTCACCGGCAGCGAACGGATGTCTACGGCTCTGAGGACATCACTAGATGCCGTCAGGTCCGGGCGAATCATGGGCCGTGGCGCAGTAATCGTCAGCGTCTCGTTCAGATCCAACACCGTTGTCTGCAGAGAGAAATCTACCTGGGTCGTCAGGTCGGCGCTCACACTGATACCTGCATTGAGGACCGTCAGGTATCCGATCATCCTGGCCTCAATGTCATGGGCGCCGATGGGTACATTCACAATGAAATACTCGCCTCTATGACCCGAGATGGCACGAAGATTCGTACCAGAAATCTGAAGATTGACGCCAGGGAGAGGATCGCCAGTGGCCTGATCATAAACATGGCCTGAAATCTTGCCAATGGTCTCTGCTCTGAGCGGGGCGGGGACGATCACCAATAGCAGAGCAAGAAGAAATCTGTAGGATCTATCCATGTGGCATCCATGATCGTTCTACGTAATGAAGTCCAGTCTTCAGGTATAAGAGATCGGGGAGCCGCATGCTACACCCGGCCTCAGGCCATTCTCGGGCTGTCTTCCCAACAGCCACAAGAATGCCGTTTTATACCATCAGACTGGACTTCAAGACTCTATAGTCGGTAGGAGGAAGTTCGTAGCCTGAATTCTAATCACTACCGCGCAAATTGTATGCCACAAACAGCATAGGCATGGTGTGAGTTCTGGAGGTCCTTCATGCCGGGACTTGCGGATCTTCCCAACCGAAGCTAGACGCCATAGACAGTGAACCGGGCGATCAATGGGCAAATCCTTGCAGGTTTGACTACGAAAAGATTTTCAGACCAGCCGTTTTAGCCCTTACAACCCATATTTCTTGATTTTGTAGTGAATGGTCCGAACGGTGACGCCCAGTATTCCTGCGGCCTTGGTCCTGTTTCCGCCGGCCTCCTCAAGGGCTCGCTGAATGACAGCCTTCTCAGCCAAATCCTTCGTGGCGGATAGCGTTCCCTGGTCTTTTAATGGCGATCCAATAGAGGCCGTCATTTCGGCCACCTGCGGCAAATGATCACTACCAATCGTATCTCCATCGCTCAGAATTACTGCACTCTCAACCGCATTTTCAAGCTCACGGATATTCCCAGGCCATGCGTACTCAAGGCATCGATTCATTGCTTCATCAGAGAAAATCTTCTCGGACATTCCATTCTCAAGGGAGTACTTCTTGGCGAAATGCGAGATTAAGGGGGCAATATCCTCCCTACGCTCACGCAATGGCGGCATCACGATTGGAATAACGTTCAGTCGGTAGTACAGATCTTCCCTGTAGTTGCCGTCCTTGACGGCCATCTCCAGGTCGCGGTTGGTGGCCGCCACGATGCGCACGTCGACCGACTGCGAGGATGTGCCTCCGAGTCGCTCGAACCGACGCTCCTGGAGGATCCGGAGCAACTTGACTTGGACATTTCCGCCGATTTCTCCGATCTCGTCGAGAAAGATGGTCCCTCCATCAGCACGCTCGAAGACGCCTTTTCTCGTCGAATTGAGAGCACCGGTGAATGCGCCCTTCTCAGTCCCGAATAGTTCAGCCTCAATGAGCTCTTCCGGTATTGATCCGCAGCTGATGTCCATAAAGGCCTTGTCACTGCGCTTGCTTCTGGCATGTATTGCACGAGCGGCAAGTTCCTTGCCGGTGCCACTCTCTCCGCGGATGAGCACGGTGGCATTGGCCTTCGCCACCTTATCGATTTTCCGGTATACTTCCTGTATGCGCTCGCTATTGCCTATTATCGTAGGCTCTTCAATGGTTGAAGGTCTTGCTGCATCGCCGGTCTGTAACTCCCTTTGGTTCTCAGTAACGGCGCTCTCTATTGTACCCAGGAGTTGATCAAAATCGATCGGTTTAGTAATGTAATTGAAGGCCCCATCTCGCAGAGCTTGGACCGCAGTTTCAACGGTGGCAAAAGCCGTCATCATGATGATCTTGGTCCGCGGACAGGATGACCTCATCTTATTGATCAGATCCATTCCGTTCAATTTTGGCATTT
>JABIQT010000887.1 GCA_018667995.1 Candidatus Latescibacterota bacterium | reverse complement strand
TTGAACTGTTGTTTGATGACCACCTTACCTGTTGCATCAACGAAACCCCACTTAACACCTATCTGAACTGCGGCCAGACCATCGGCAAAGCGCTGTGCTTGCCGAAATCGATTCGTGATCACCATCTCGCCAGATGGATTCATGAACCCCCACTTGGCTTTAAGGTTTACGGGAAACAGTTGCTCTACAGTGTTCGTTGAGGCGGGTTGCGCTGTCGTAATGGAGACCATAATGACTCCAATAAGAAGCAGCGTCTTGACAGGCCAGAATTTCAGCGATTTCATTTTATGCCTCGCATGGGTATCGGATACCCTATCGGGTGATGTTAGCCAACCGTCTCCGGTTTTCCAGATTTTGCTGACGCGTAGGCGGCTTCAGTTAGCTGTGCCACACGCAATCCGCAGATGGGGGGTGCCTGTACTTTCGCCTCGCCCTTGATCGCATCGATGAAGTTCTGAGCTGGCGCCTTCCCTGAAGCTGGCGTACGCGGCAGTACGATATCTTCTCCAGAGCGATGAAGCATCAATGGTTCCGCCGCGCCGAATCGAATTACGCCCTCCGTGCCGTAGTACGTGAACTCCTCGCGCCACTCTGGTGAAAGCGATGTATATGATAGAGATCCTACAGCTCCATTGGTAAACTCAACAGAGACTGATGTTACAACATCTACCAGTGTGCCTTCCTGATTGATGAATGCGTTTACACGCTGTGGTTCAAGTCCAGTGGTCCACAACAGGATGTCGTTGACGTGGCTTCCAGTATCCATAAAGTGACCACCGCCAGACAGCTTTGGGTCTGCCCTCCACGTGGCTCCGGGTTGAAATACATGGAGGCAATCCTGTGCAATGACTACATGCACCAAGCGAATATCGCCGATGGCGCCTTCACGGATAAGCTCCCGCGTTCGAATAAACTTGCCATCTCCGTGTCTCTGGTAGGCCACTGCAAGGATTTTTCCGCTTTCCTCAGCCGCATCGATGAATGCCCTTGCATCGCTCGCCGTCGTAGCCATTGGCTTCTCGCAGAGCACGTGGAGGCCGCCGTGCAGGCAGGCGCGAACCTGGTCGGCGTGCTCAGTATGTGGCGTGGCGATTATTACGGCATCAAGTTCACGTCCAGCAAGTAGCGCGTCTACACTATTGTATCGCTGTACATCGGCAGAATCCATGCCAAGCGTTACTTCGAGCCGATCCATCGATGCTTCGCTGATATCGCACATCGCAGTCACGCGTGCATCATCTCGTTGCATTATCTCACGGGCATGATGATTGCCCATTCCACCGGTTCCAATAATACCAATTTGAAACACGTCACACCGCTTTCGTCCAATGGGAGATCATACTGTTAGGTTTTTTGTTTTCTCGAAGTGAATCCGAATCTATCACAGCAACATTCAATTGAAGTATAAGGACCTGGCAGTCTGCCCACTGTGATCCAGATCATTAATCCTTAATGAGAACTGTTAGATTATTCGGATAGGATAACGATATGAAGGTCAGAAAGGCGTGTCAAGCCGAATTCGTTCGGATAGGTCGCGGTGGCACAAGGGTTTAGGCCTTCCATCACGGTCTAAGATGAACGGATTCAGGCGAAGCCAATTTTGAAATAGATACTTGGTGCACGGACACTTTTCTCGGCCAACAAAGAAATTGACATCGATTCCACGCCGGCGTAGTTTCGTCAGCCACAATACACCACAATTACAACTACCTTGGAAACACGCCATGCAGGAGCAGATACTCACCGTAGTCACGGCAATGAGGGACTTTGTCTGGGGCGTTCCGTTGCTGGTGCTCCTTGTCGGAACGGGCCTGTTTCTTACTGTTCGCCTAAAGGGCCTGCAGTTTACGACCATATTTCATTCGTTGCACCTGGCCTTTATTAAGCGAAAAGACGACGATGCCGAAGGAGATATCAGTCATTTTCAGGCGCTCATGACGGCTCTGGCTGCCACGGTGGGGACGGGAAACATCGCAGGAGTGGCAACGGCCATTGCTGCAGGGGGCCCGGGGGCGCTGTTCTGGATGTGGATAACAGGCCTCGTTGGGATGGCTACCAAGTACGCAGAAGCCGTGCTATCTGTGAAGTACAGGGAGTCGGACGAGTCAGGTCTTATGCGGGGCGGTCCCATGTATTACCTGGCCAATGGTCTAGGTTGGCCCAAGCTTGGCGCCGCGTTCGCACTTTTCGCTGTGCTGGCCTCTTTTGGTATCGGGAATATGACCCAGTCTAATTCGGTGGCGGATGTTCTCTTTTCGACGTTTGAGGTGCCTCAATGGGCAACGGGGCTGGGCCTGGCTGCTCTGACCGGACTCGTAATCATCGGCGGAATCAAAAGCATCGGCCGTGTTACCAGCGTTATTGTTCCGGCCATGATTGTCTTCTACATGGTGGGCGCAATTCTGCTATTAATCTACAATATATCGAAAGTACCCGAAATACTGAGTCTGGTTTTTTCCCATGCCTTCACACCTGCCGCTGCATCGGGGGGATTTGCGGGTGCGACTGTTAGAATGGCAATTCAGATGGGCGTAGCGCGGGGTGTCTTCTCGAATGAATCCGGATTGGGAAGTGCCGGAATCGCCGCAGCTGCAGCACAGACCCGTGATCCTGTGACTCAAGCCCTGGTCTCCATGACCCAGACGTTTATTGACACCCTCGTCGTTTGCACACTTACGGGTTTTGCTATTATTGGCACAGGGGTTTGGGCAAGCGGCGAAACAGGCGCACCGTTGACTGCTGCCGCATTCTCGGCAGGCCTGCCGGGGACCAATGGCGGAATTATCGTCGCCGTCGGGCTAGTCCTCTTTGCCTACTCGACTGTCCTGGGATGGAGCTATTACGGTGAGAAGTCCATCGTTTATCTTCTGGGCGATCGAGCGGCGCTTCCCTATCGGCTAGTGTTCTGTGTTTTTGTAGGAATTGGAGCCGTCACAAGATTGGATCTCGTCTGGACTTTTTCCGACCTGACCAACGGCCTTATGGCCGCTCCCAATCTAATTGGTCTGATCGCGCTGTCCGGAGTTGTTGCCTCTGAAACGCGACGCTACATGGGCGCTCGCCGTGTAGGTTAGGCGTAAGTTTCGTCCACCGAGATCCCCTGCTAAGGATTCATTTTGTCCCAGGCTGCGTCTCCCGAAAAGTCACCATCCGGCCTTACTGTTGACGAGGTAGCTGGTTTTCGTCGGAGGATCCTTAAATGGTATTCGGTACACCAACGGGACCTGCCCTGGCGGCGAAACGACGATCCCTATTCCGTATGGATCTCAGAGATGCTACTGCAGCAGACGCGTGTGGATCAGGCCCGACCCTACTATGATAGGTTCATGGCTCGTTTCCCCACAGTGCAGGCTCTGGCCGAGGCATCTATAGATGAGGTCCTCAAGTCGTGGGAAGGTCTCGGATACTATGCCCGTGCACGTAATGCTCACAGGGCTGCCATCAGGATTGTGTCGGAGTATGGGGGCCGGATACCATCCGATCCGATAGAAATTGGAGGCTTGCCCGGTATTGGGCCCTATACGGCTGCCGCGATACTCAGCATAGCTTATAACAAAGACCATGCGGCTGTGGATGGAAACGTAATCCGGGTACTGAGCCGTCTTTTCCGTATCGAGGATTTAGTATCAAGAACGCCGGTCAAGCGTCGTCTACAGTGGCTGGCCGATACACTTCTGGTACCGGGACGTGCCGCCGACTTCAATCAGGCGATGATGGAACTGGGTGCCACTGTGTGCCTTCCACGGAATCCCGTCTGCGAGTTTTGCCCGGTAATGAGATATTGTAAGGCTCAAGCGTTATTGAGCGATCCTTCCATTCTTCCCAAGAAAGCTCCCAGGAAGGAGAGGCCCCATCGGGACGTCCTGGCGGGTTTGGTGGTCAATGATGACCGGATCCTGATTGTCCAGCGACCTATGGATGGTCTTCTCGGTGGACTGTGGGAGTTTCCCGGCGGCAATCGCGAGGGAGAAGAGTCGCTTGTTGACGGTGTCGTCCGGAGCGTACTGGGTACCACCGGACTGGCGATCTCCATTGTTCAGGATCTTCCCCAGGTGTCTCACGCATTTACGCACTTTCGAATAACGCTACATGGATTTATCTGTCATTTGACTTCCGATAGCCTGGATGCGCAGACATCGGATAATTACCGATGGGTTCCTTTTGACCAATTGACGAAATTCGCATTCTCACGAGCGCACTCCAGGCTCATTGATTTCCTGCGATCCGACAAACATACCGGGCTACGTGACCGATTTGTGTCCGTTTCTCCTCAGACGCCATGAAATTCGAAGAAGAATTACTCCCAGGCAGGCTAGTTAAGCGTTACAAGCGCTTTCTTGCAGATGTTGAACTCGATGATGGTCGCATAATTACAGCGCACTGCGCCAATTCCGGGAGTATGGAGGGCTGCCAACGGGCAGGCAGCCGGGTGTACCTGTCTCGTCAGGATAACCCCAAGCGCAAGCTCAAATTCACATGGGAAATGGTTCGTGTGGGGCGTGCGTGGGTGGGCATAAATACGGGCCATCCCAACAGGATCGTATATGAAGCCATTGAGCGTGGAACGATCCCTGAGCTGTCCGGTTACCACGAAATGCGGCGCGAGGTAAAGTATGGCGAGAACAGCCGCATTGATGTATGGCTGCGTGGTACCGATCATACATGTTTCGTGGAAGTTAAGAATGTTACTCTAGCCCGTGGGCAAATAGCGATGTTTCCGGATGCCGTGACAGAGCGCGGAACGAAGCATCTTCGTGAACTGATCAATCAGGTCGGCCAGGGAAATCGATCGGTCATGTTCTACTTCGTGCAACGATCGGACTGTAGCATTTTCCGGCCCGAAGATTCAGTCGATCCAGTCTATGGTTCGACATTGCGAGAGGCCTATCGGGAAGGCGTGGAGATTCTGGTCTACGAGGCCACCGTCTCTCCTCAGCAGATTCAAATCAAACGAGCCCTTCCCATGGATCTGGGCATTTGATCCCAAACATGACCGTCTGGGCTCAATGAGTCTGATTTGTCCTGAAAGCTTCCCTCAATCGAGTTGCGTCCTCAGTGAAACGGCGGCATGTGGTGATGTGACCCCCATCATCCCGTTTTAGCGTGTTCTGCCGTATGTTGATTTGAGTACCCCGACCTGATTGAGTCCCCGTTTCTTCCTCAAGAACCATACGAACCCATAGTGCCTAGTATGAAAATGCTGCTGCTGTTTCTCTTCATTGCAATGCCAGTTGGTGCCGCCTACGGGCAAACGGCCATTACCGGCCAGCGGCTTACAGCCAATGCTGCTGGGACGATACATGTGGAATCGGCTGTCAGATCCAGATTTCTGCCTATCAATCCCGTGAATCGGCCTTTCGAAGTCCATCCACCGCAACCGGGCCCGAGCCGACGTTCTCCATTGGAATTACCCCAACGATCAGGAGATCCAGAGCCTGCAATGCCGCATAAGGCCAGCACACCAGAGGCCTCGTCCGGCATCGTGCCGTCATTGGTGGCCAGCTTTCCTGCTCTTGGGGACAATAACTCGTCCATTCCCCCTGATACGCACGGAGCCGTTGGACCCAACCACGTGATGGTCACGCTCAATACGGAAGTCAGGATACAGGACCGGAATAGCAGTGTCATCAGCACCGTCTCTCTGAGTACCTTTTGGGCGGGGTTTTTTGATCGACGTCCCTTCGATCCGAAGATCCTCTACGATCATATGTCTGGACGCTGGATGTTTACAGTCATGGCCGATCCGGCATTTGCTACATCCTCTATACTTATCGCCGTTTCCCAAACAAGCGATCCAACTGGAGTCTGGAATATCTATCGTGTGGACGCGGACGCCAGCAATTTGGGGTGGGCAGACTATCCCAGCATCGGCTACAACAAGGACTGGATCGTTGTCCAGGTGAATATGTTCACGGTTGTGGGCAGTGATTACACGGGATCTAATATCTATGTATTTGACAAAGGGGACCTGTATTCTGGAGGTTCCGGCCTCTTTACGCTGTTTCAGGATTTTTCAGACGGTTTCAGCCAGGTGCCCGCCATAACTTATGATGATACACTTTCGACGATGTACCTGATCGAGAATTGGATAGGGAATGAGGATGGCCAGGGACTTCTAAGACTCACAACCATATCCGGTCCCGTGGGTGACGAAGTATACACTCAGGATGTGGCCTTCGTCACAACTGCAGACGTCTGGGCGGACGATCCTCCCCACAACAATTTCGCCCCGCAGGCTGGTAGTAGTACAGGTATTATGACCAATGATTCTCGTATGCAAAATGCGGTCTACCGGAACGGTTCCATCTGGGGCACCCATACCATCTTTTTGCCTGAGTCGGGGCCGACGCGCAGTGCGGTCCAGTGGTGGGAGATCAGTCCGATTGGATCCGTTGTGCAGCGTGGACGTATCGATGACCCGACAGGCAACAGATACTTTGCCTTTCCCTCCATCGCGGTGAATGAGAACGATGATGCTCTCATAGGGTATTCCCGCTTTGCGTCTGATCAGTTCGTTTCTGCCAATTACGCATTTCGTGCGGGCGGTGACCTCTTGAACACCCTGCAGGACGACACGGTCTTGAAAGAGGGGGAAGCCAAGTATGTAAAAACGTTCGGATCAGGTCGAAATCGCTGGGGCGATTACAGCAATACGGTGGTTGATCCTCTGGATGATTCAAGCTTCTGGACCGTTCAGCAGTATGCGGAGGAGCCTGTTCAGTCTACGGATCGATGGGGTACGTGGTGGGGACAGATCTCGCCGGTTCCGGGAACACCGTCCATCGCTACGACTCCGGGCAACTTGGATTTCGGTTTCACCGGCGTCGGAGAAGAGACCGCTTTGGTTTTCTGGCTTCAGAACCTCGGAACCGGGGATCTCGAAGTAAATCGGTTGACCTTGGCAGGAGGACCATTCAACATCTCTGATTCAACGGCATTCGCTGCCGTGGGAGACAGTGTGGCATTGCTCGCGGCGTTCACACCCAATGAGTCTGGGGTATTCGCGGACACGATATTCGTCGAGAGTAACGATCCCTCTCTTCCTGTTCTCGAGATTCCTGTTTTGGGCAGAGCGATTCTGCGAGGGGATTTGGACGAGAGTGGTGGTTTCGATATTCTCGATGTAATCACGCTCGTGCGGATCATTGTACGCACAGATCCAACCCCATCGGAAGAGTCGCCTCTCTTTCATGCGTCCGATCTGAATGGAGATCTCAGACTGAACGTGTTGGATGTGGTAAAGCAGATCAACATGGTGCTGGATATCGTGACCAGGCCAGTTGCAGTGACGAACCCTCCTAGTCAGATATATCTGTCCCTGGAGGCACCAGTTACCATGCCCGATGGAAATCGTGTGATTCCCTTGGTCATGGACACCAATGGACCCGTGGCCGGCCTGTAGGCAGATGTGGTTTTTGATAGTCGGGCTGTCGGGTTGGGGGCTCCCGAGATTACCACCAATATCGAGGGATTTACCGTCCAGGCAGGTATCACGCAGGACAAGAT
>JABIQT010000566.1 GCA_018667995.1 Candidatus Latescibacterota bacterium | reverse complement strand
GCTACCGCGCCCCGCACATGCCGTCGTTAGAGGTGAAAGATATGAAGAGGAAAAAGCTAACGCTACTTGTCATTGGCTGTGTACTCCTATGTCTTGTTGTTCTGCGTGAGATTGGCGTTGTTGATGTCAACTTATACAAATCGATACTGTCTACTTCACAGTCGTCCACAAAGAGCCAGACGAATCCCGGAGAAAACAAACACTTCAGTTATCATTTGATCGTCAAACACAAACTTGAGACGCTTTCCAGACACACGTATATGTACGACAATTTGCCACCAATTGAAATCGAGGCGACTCACGAGGCACCTGTCTATTCAGGGAACTACGTTTTGCCCTTCGTTAAGAATTTCAAGATGACATACCAATGTGAGTTCCAGAGCTCAGTGTTTTGAGCTTGGGGTTCTGTAAAGTTGAACGCCATGTTTCGCGGTTAGCTTCATACGTCGAGGGGACCGGAGATCAACTCCAGTCTGATTGGTCTTGCTGAAGTGATTTCGGCGTTAGTCCGTTCCTCGACTTGCCTCAGTAGATTTTCTATGGCACGGATGCGGTGGGGTTGGAGCGTGCCGGGCAGCCAGAGCCGGAAGGTCGTTGCCTCGGCGGCTTTCTCCATGGTACCGCTGCAGCGACTGAGCATACGCACCAAGACGTGGTCGTCGCGGTAGTTGTCGTAGATGGCCCGGAACTGTTCCTGTACGTTGCGGAAGATGTTCGATGCGGTGACCCGCAGCGCATCCATCATGGCCTTCCTTCGCGTATCAATCAACTGGTAGTTCCCGTCAAGCAGCAGTTGCAGACGCGACTGCTTTCGCACGGCATTGCATAATCGAGTTTGCAGGGGCTCGATGTCCTTCTCGACGGAGATGATTTGGCTGCAGAGCTTCTCGCGCCGCTTGAGGTTGTTTCGGAGCTTTCGTTCTATCTCCTTTCTGTGGCGGCGGAAGGCAACTGATTCCAGTTCGATGTTCCTGCAGCCACGCGGCAATGGCAGGTCGGCCTCGAGCTGCTCCAGGGCTCTGTTCAGCCGTGACTCAAGCCGTGGGCGACGGGCTTCGGAATTAGCCATTTGTACCTCAAGCTCGCGGGCCTTCTTCTCCACCTTCCGGAGCTGGACCAACCGTTTCCCGAGAGTCGTTTCAAGGGTATGTAGAGCGTTCCTCAACTCGCGGTACTCGGGTGAGTCGACGGGACGGTCTTCAAACTGTCCGGCTCTGTCGCGGAAGCTGCTGCTATCACGGCTGGTCAGCTGGTTGATGCCGAAGTGGATGTCCAGATACTTGAAGTCGTTCTCCTGCAGCCAACGCCGGAAGATGGCCCAGACAACGTCCTGGATGTCCATCTCGGGGTGTGATGTGATGATCGATACTTCCATGAACTCGCGGGCCTCCCTGGCCACCCGGACAATGATGCGCCGGAACGACGGGTCACGCCGCCACGGGGACTGCCGACAGTCAAAGGTGGTTGTCCGCACGTCCGCGCTGCTGTTCTTGGGCAATGACCGACTGAACGTGATGGTTGTGCCGCTGTCGTCCCATCCGCCTCCGCAGTAGCCTTTTTCCCAAGTGATGACGTAGTCCGGGAAGAAGGCTTGTAGCGTGGGCAGCGCGTAGATTCCCCGGTCGATCACGAATGTGCGCCCCCGGCGCTTGTCCGGATCGAACAGCCGGTTGAACAAGGCCAGGCTCATGAAGAACCGCTCTCGCATGTCGTAGTAGGGGCTGTAGTGCTGGATGAAACAAGGCCGACCTGACCGCGTGTGGAATGAGTCCAGGTTGATGCTCTTGGTGATGCTGTGCCGTCGTCCACACCACCCTTTGAGCACTTTCAGCTGCCCGGTGTACTCCTTGGTGTGCGGATCGAAGTAGAACACGTCGCCCCGGTTCGGGCCGTCAGACAGCAGCTCCGCGTTGCGGCCGTAAGCTTGAAGCACGGCATCCTGGTCAGCCAGGACGTCGAGACGGTCACGCTGCTCCTTCAGTTCCATCACGATGGGGCCGGTGAAGTTGGCCATGCTGCGTCCACACAAGGTCTTGGACTGCTCCACATTCACTGCGCCCTGTAAGATCTGCGCGATGAACTGACGATGTGGAGGCTCGTGGATCCCCTTCATTCCCTCGGTGAAGAGCGCCTGGCCTGCATGGTGAATCAGCTTTGTTCCCCCTCCAGCGGGAGCTGTCTGAGCAGGCAGTGGTGTCGGCAACTGCTTTACAGAATCTCCCGATTCCGAACTCAGATTGCCGGTGTGCTGTAAGACGATAGCCGCTTCCTGCGCTGGTTCGTCGACGCTGGGCGCCCCTGGATCGGGAGCAAAGAGAGCACTTGCAGTGGTCGTCGAAACGTGCACGCCGAACACAGCGGCGATTTTGCGGATGATCACTTCTCGGTAGTTGCGGTCCAGCAGATGCCGCTCCCGGTACAACTGGCGCGCGTAGCGGATCAGCTCAGGGCTGACTTTCCGCCTTCCCGAACGACCGGCGAATACGCGCGCAATCTCGTCCATGTCATTGGTAAGGAGAGCCGTGCCCCACTTCTTGATCGTGCGTGTATCATGCCCAAACGTCTCGCTCAACTCACGCTGGGAAACACCAGCATTGCAGAGACGCCCCACCAGCATCTTGCGCGATACCGACTCCCGATCAGCCCCAACTCGCTCGAGAAGAGCCACCCCAAGGTAGACCTCGTAGGTCGTGCCCTCACGGCTCTGGAAAACGGTGATATCCGATGCGGCGCCCTCGCCGCAGGAAAGAACAGGATGTAAGGTGGTTTCCACAATTGTAAGCCCTTTGCCGAGGTTGCTTACAATTGCACCGGTTGCCCGCCCGGTGCGGCCATCGGTCGGGAAAAAAACGGGCGTCTCATTTTACAGGAACACTGAGCTCTGGAGTTCACAACCACGAAGTCTCCAAGTGGACATACAGTGGAGGGAAAACTCAAGGGTGAGGTAACGGCAAAAGTTCACGGGTTCTGCTCACGCATGAAGGCGAAGGAACTGGCATTTGAAGAGGCTAAGAAGCAGATTGCATCCTATTTTCAGACACAACTCAACCTCTAACAATCGGATGCACACTGACGGAATTGCCTGCGGGCTGACGCCCTCGGTATTCCGCAGGCGATCCAGACGTTGTGCGAAGAGAGATTTGACTGGCACTG
>JABIQT010000720.1 GCA_018667995.1 Candidatus Latescibacterota bacterium | reverse complement strand
TCGGGGATGATAACGGGTGGTTCATGGGCCGTTAAGGGGGGTACCGCGCCCACAAGGCGTCCTACTTCAACCAGACAGGTATGGGCGACACAGCCCTGGGCGAGGGACGATGTGCCGATATCCAGCGTCAAGACATTCACATTGCCGTGTTTACAGCGACTTCCCTCCTCGTGCGGATTCTCCGGATCATACCAGGCTCCGGTTGCCATCTGGACCACTCCGGAACGGATCTCGGAGCTCAGTACAGCCCCTCCCAGACACGCGCCACGAGCGTTAAAGATACGTACAATATCCCCATCGGAGATACCTCGTTCGGCAGCGTCGTCCGGGTGCAGTGTTATCGGCTCCCGACCCGCCACTTTGTGTCCACGACTCCAAGCACCGTGATCCAACTGGCTGTGCAGGCGTGTTTTCGGCTGATTTGAAATAAGATGGAGCGGAAAGGACTTTGCCTGATCACTATGCAGCCACTCAATGGGCTCCATCCAAACCGGATGCCCAGGACAGTCTGAATATCCGAAACCTGCTATATTCTCTGAGTAGATCTCAATCCTTCCCGACGGTGTCTGAAGCGCATTGTTGTCCGGATCTCGGCGAAAATCACTGAGCATAACGATCTGCTTCTCGGATTCGGGAAGCTTGTAGCCCTCACTGGCCATGAAATCATCGAAGATTGGTAGATCTATTCCCCGTTTTTCGGCTCGTTGACGCGACGAATCGTACAGATGTCTCAGCCACCCCTCTTCGCTTCGTTCCTCTGTAAACTCCGATTCGAACCCTAGTCGAGCGGCGATACCAGCGAAGATTTCGTAATCGTTGCGCGCCTGTTCGTACGGTTCCGCGATCTGATGCATGGGGAATGCATAGCTGTCCGTGGGACTGCAGGAGATGTCCATTCTTTCCAGGGAGGACGTACAAGGCAGAACAACGTCCGCATGTCGGGCAAGTGCGTTCCACCAGGGCTCGTGAACGATGATCGTCTCGGGTTTCTGCCACGCCTTCAGCAACCGATTCAGGTTCTGGTGATGGTGGAATGGATTACCGCCAGCCCAGTAAATTAACCGAATATCAGGATACTCGTATGACTGTCCATCGTACTCGTAGGCCGCTCCTGGATTCAGCAGCATGTCCGCGATACGTACCACGGGAATGAAAGCGCGAACCTTGTTGTGCCCCTGTGGCAGAGACGCCCATGGGATCGGAGTCACGTGATTCCCGATCGCGTTCTCGGCAGAATAACCATAGCCAATTCCACCACCGGGCAATCCGATTTGGCCGAGCATGGCCGCCAACACCGTCGCCATCCAGTAGGTTTGCTCACCGTGATGCTGCCGTGTGAGCGACCAGCTGACGGAAATCATCGTCCGGTTCTGGGCCATGCTCTGTGCCAGCTCACGGATATCCGATGCGCTTAACTCCGAGATGCCAGCGGCCCAATCGGCGTCTTTCGGTTGCCCATCGGTGTGGCCCAACACATAGGGCTGAAATCGCTCAAATCCAACACAGTATTTTTCTAAGAAGTTCCCGTCATGGAGCCCTTGGACGATAAGCGTGTGTGCTAACCCCAGCATGATTGCTACGTCCGTATTGGGAGCACAAGCCAACCATCTGGCCTGCAAGAAATGCCCTGTGTCCTCCCGGATCGGACTGATGTTGACGAAATCCACTCCGTTGTTGCGCGCAGCCTCCATGTATCCTCGCTGGGCATGACTGCCGGTGCCGCCACCCGATATCTGCGCGTTCTTCAACGGCAGACCTCCGAAACACACCATGAGCTCCGTGTGATCGACGATGCTGGGCCAGGTCGTCATTTTCCCATGAAGCAAAGCATACAAATTTCCCAGGACATGAGGCATGATTACCTGACCGGCAGCGTAACTGTAGGTATCCACGGATCGGGTATAGCCGCCAAGCATTTTCAGAAATCGATGTGTCTGACTTTGGGCATGGTGAAACCTGCCGGCACTGGCCCAACCGTAGCATCCACCGTAGATAGCTTCGTTACCGTGCTGTTTTCGTACGCGATCGAGTTCGGCGGCGACAAGTTTCTCCGCCTCGTCCCAGCTTACAGCCACAAACGGCTCACGGCCACGTCCGGCTCTGCCCAATCCGCGGTCTGCCACACGGCTTGTTCGACGGCGTCGAACACCTGTTCGAGGCCATCTCCTGTGATGGCGCAGGTCGGGATCGGCAGATCGTCTTTCGTGCGGGCAAGCGGCGGCGCAGGGCTGGGCAGCAGGTCCTGTTTGTTGGCGACTGTGATGACGCATCGGTCGGTGATGCTCTGCGGGGGAGCTTGCTCCTCCCGCGGGCGCGTTGCGTCCACGATCCAG
>JABIQT010000484.1 GCA_018667995.1 Candidatus Latescibacterota bacterium | reverse complement strand
GTCGCAACCACGTTTGCCCGATATGCAGGTGGACTTTTTGCTATCGAGGATATGTGGACGGAGCGTTTCATTGCGGTCGGATGCATCCTGTTTCTGACCGGCATGAACTGCCTTGGGGTGCGGGTCGGTGGCGGAATTCAGAACGTGTTTGCCTTTATTAAGGTGGGCGCAGTTCTTGCGGTGATCGTGATGGGGATTGCGCTCGGATCCGGCGGCGAGGTGGCGTGGAGCCCTGTCGTGCAGGAGAAATCAGGTACGGATCTGCTCGGTGGTTTTAGTCTTGCCATGCTCGGCGCATTGTTCGCTTACAATGGCTGGTTCTTCGTGACGTTCATTTCCGGCGAGATCAAGAAACCTGAGCGTAGTATACCAGTAGCCATTTTTGTAGGCCTCGGGGTTGTGGCAACGGTATATATCCTCGCCAACATCGTCTATCTGACGGTCCTCTCCTTCGATCAACTACAGAATTCTCAACGGGTGGCGGCAGATACCATGCAAGTTCTCGTGGGATCCGATGGCGCGATGCTCATCTCCGCTGCCATCATGCTCACGTCCTTCGGCACCGTCAATGCCCAGTTGATGGCCGCACCACGTGTTTACTACGCCATGGCACATCACGGCATCTTCTTCAAAGCCGTCAAATACGTACATCCCACCTTTAGAACACCCTCTGTATCCATCATCTTCCAGGGGATCTGGGCATCCGTATTCGCGCTTTCAGGTACCTACGTACAGATTATTGGATTCACCACATTCTTTAATTATATCTTTCTGGTTCTGGCTGTGGTGGGGCTTATGTTACTTAGAGCCAAGGAGCCCGAACTCAAGCGCCCCTATCGCACCTGGGGATACCCAGTAACCCCGATCCTATTTCTCATCATTGCGACAGGAGTGCTTGTGAATGTCTTTATCACAGATTTCACACGACCACTAATCGGCACGCTTCTGCTCTGCACCGGACTGCCGTTCTATGCTTACTGGAAAAGCAAGCGCAAGAGCACTACATAGTCTCCTGTACCCATCACGGCCATGCCGGTAGAATGTAGAACACAGCGCACTGGAAAGGTCACATGTCACAACCACACATCATCCACATCCTATCCGACGAGCATAGTGGTGTGGCCACCGGATACGCTGGTGATCCCAATCTTCGTACACCGAATATGGACCGTATGGCGCGGGAAGGGGTTGCCTTCGCCAATGCATACGCAAACTGTCCGGTCTGCACGCCTTCACGTGGGACTATCTTCTCCGGGCGCCATGCGCATGCGGGGCCAGTACAGAGCTTCTACGACGTCTACAAAGCCGCGGCACCGAGTATAGCCACCCTTCTGCGGACCGAGGGGTATCAGACAGCCTACTTCGGAAAGTGGCACTGCGGCACCGTGCGAGACCAGAATCCCCCTTCCGTTGGATCTGAGCCCGAATACTACAATCCTGAGTGGTCACAGCGAACCCCAGAGTATCATAGAGCGGGTTTTCAGGACTGGTTTGGGTGTGAGATGAACAATGCGCCCAATCAAGGATTCTACTATGAAAGGGATGCCCTCAACCCGACGAAGCTGGTCGGCTACCAAACCGATGCGCTCACAGATCTATGCTTAGATTATATCGCCGCGCATGACGCCGAGACGCCGCTCTTTCTGGTGCTGAGTGTGGAACCACCGCATTGGCCGCTTGAAGCGCCTGAGTCTTTCCTGAGATTCGATCCCGCGGCACTGCAGGTGAGGCCGAATTTTGGGGAGCGGGATGATCTACGCCACAAATTAGCCATATACTATGCCATGGTCGAAAATCTCGATTGGAATGTCGGCCGCATACTGGATGCCGTTCAGAAACTTCAAGGATTCACGGACAACACGATCACCGTATATTATTCGGACCACGGAGATTTTATGGGAAGCCACAACCAGATCGAGGATAAAGGGCATCCCCACGAGGAGTCTGTACGCGTTCCGGTGATATTTCACGGCCCCGGACAGATCCCGGAACAAGGGATAAGAGACGAGTTATTCAGCCTCGTTGACATGGCTACAACCACGCTCGGGCTAGGCCACGGCCAGATGCCAGACTACTTCCAGGGCACAGATTTCTCTCCGGCCCTACGCGGGGAATCCTTTGATGGACCGGAGTATGTCCTGCTTGAAATGGTCGGAAATCCACATGTCCATTTCGACTACGTGGATTGGCGTGGACTGGTTTCTGACCGCTGGAAATATGCCTTCTACGAAACAGGTCACGAGCTGTTATTTGACTTACATCGCGACCCGTACGAACAAGAGAACCTTGCTGGCCGTGACACGAACACTTGCATGGAAATGAGGCAACGCCTACTCACCTTACTGTCAGAATCAAGGGAACCATATTTTGATGTTCTGATACGACACGGCGTACGGCCAGAAGGTCCCACCTTGAACCCCTCAATCCGTCGTCGCGGGGGCATAGCGCCTTATTGGGACGACCTCATCGAGAATGTATGACCACGCGACCAGGTAGCTGACCCGGTGATCGTGTCGCCATCGTGCGAATGATGGGTAGTCCTCAAACCATATCTCGACCAGGAATAACACAATGTCCGATCCTAACTTTTTCTATCCCGGAGAAGCGCTCTCACCCGATACCATGCGCATTACTGCCTTAGGTACCGGGATGCCATTCTGTCGTCGTGCCCAAAAATCACCTGGCTGGCTGGTAGAGTTGGGAAATGGTGATGTATTCGTATTTGATCTCGGCACTGGATCCAGTGCAAACCTGAATGCCTTTGGGGTACCACATTCGAAACTGGATAAGGTCTTTCTTACACACCTCCATGTAGATCATTGGGGAGATCTGACTTCACTGTATGCCCTGGGTATGGTACGCGGCCGCTTCGAACCGCTCCATGTATGGGGGCCGTCAGCCAAAGAGGAGAGATTGGGGACCGCGGCATTCGGCGAAGCATTTCAGAAGATGATGGCGTGGGATATCGAGAGCCGGATGGGCGTCGTAAACACGGGAGAAGGCCATCGCATCATATTTCACGAATTTGATTATGCCACCCCGAAGAAAGTCGTCTATGAGGAGAATGGTGTGCTGATTACGGCATTTCCAGCTCTCCACTGCCTCGACGGTCCCAACAGCTATCGCCTCGATTGGAACGATCTCTCATTCGTTTTTCTGGGAGACGGAAAGCCAAGTCAGTTCATCGTAGAAAATGGGCAAAACGCAGACGTACTGATCCATGAGGCTTTTGTCCCAGCCGCCGCCTACGCACAGAAAACGCATCTGCCGTTGCAGATTGCCAGTAACATCGCCAATGGCGTGCACTGTCCTCCACGATCCGCCGGCAAGATATTCGACCTGACCAAACCGCGCCTTGCTGTTCTGTATCATCTGATGCTCAGTGAAGATCTGATGATGCCCATCATGGATGATCTTCGCATCACGTATGACGGCCCCGTCGTCATAGCAGAAGATCTGCTGGTTATCGATGTAACAAAGAATGATATTCGACAGCGCCAGGCCGTTCTACCTGATCTCGCGTGGCCTGTTCCGTCGCACCGAGATGATAGCCGCCCCCGCCCCCCAATGGACCCTGATATGATCGCCCACTTGTCACCGTTTCTCCAGGAGGCAGAGATAAAGGTCGAGGGTGTCGATACAGACATCAGGACGTAAACGTTGCTAAAACGTGCCGGTGCCGTATTGAATCTCGGGATAGAGAACGACCATGTAGGACCCGATATCCGCCAGGGAAAAGCAGCTGACGCGAACGGGCACGGCCGTGGAGAGGAACAGCACATTCAGCGATAGCAGCGGCATACTCCATGCGGCATGTCGTCCTAGCGCTACGTGAAAGGACTCATGCAGCCGCTCCAGAATCGACCGCATCTGCTCGTCCGTTTCTTTCAGACATATCTGCCAGTCTGCTAAATAGGTTTCGATGTGACCTGAATGACGAGGCGCGATAATCAGCCGAACCACGGCATCGCTAAAGAAAATTCGGTGATCCGACTCTAGCGCACCGCCAATCATCTTTCTGAGCATGGTTGTTCCAGGATGCTCCATGGGCAAAGCCCACGTCCGGTTAAGGGTGCATAGCTCGTCCTGCAGCCGATACATCTCATTTCTGAAAACGGCTCTTCGGTGATCGCCGTACAGCCAGAAATAGCCGTACCAGAGCACAGATGTGGCAACGGTCACAATGAATACGGCAATTACATTGGATTCATTCATGGTAGACACCGGGCATCTCTTTTGTGGGAGGACGAGCTTTAGAAGCATCGGGAACAAGCTGGTCGCGTATGCGCATTCTGGCTTCGAATTTGCGAATCAACCGTAACTGTTGGATACCGAAAAGTACGCCTGCCAAACCACAGCCCCATGCCATGAGCGCCCCCATAGGCTGCTGTGTGATATACCGCAGGAGAATACTTCCAACTAACCCATCTTCAGCACCTGATAGAATCAAATACCCAGAAAACATGATACCCGCCGTGCCGCCAAACTTGACGAAGGTCTTCAGCACGGACGCTACACTATCGCACTTTCTGTCCATCACGAGCCGTTTGTGCGCCAGACTAAGCGCTTCGTAATCCTGACGCAACTGCGCCAGTTCGTTTGAATCTTGCATTGCCGATCCTCTTGTTTCCTCATTTGGGTAGATATCAGATCTCGGACGACCAGATGAAAATAGTGCCAACGGCGGCTCAATGCACGTGATTTCCGATGATGCAGAGGGTGCTATTGCCGACAAATATGCTTGGTGCTTCTAGGCATTTCAGAATGGATTCCTCCAAATGGAATCACCAATACTATTAAGACTGGCGCATTCCTGACATGTCATTCGTAAACGACTACCCCGCCCAGTTCATTGACCGTATATTTCACTGTACTAAAGGAGTATTGAATGTCCCTTCTTGGTTGTCCTATTGAAGATATTGATACGCCAGCCCTTGTAGTAGATATCGCGTTGATGGAGAACAATATTCGGCGCATGTCGGAGTTCTTTGCTGACAAGCCAGCCAACCTGCGCCCCCATACGAAGACCCACAAGACGCCGATTCTCGCTCACAAGCAGATCGCAGCGGGAGCCCGTGGTGTGACTTGCGCCAAGCTGGGGGAGGCCGAGATCATGGCGGCAGCCGGCATCCGTGACCTTCTGGTCGCTAACCAGGTGGTTGGGACCCTCAAGATAAGGCGTCTCGTCGCCCTTGCTCATCACTGCGAGATTATCGTGGCGGCAGATGACGCCGAAAACGTACGGGCCATATCCGATGCCGCAGTGGCGGTTGGGGTGCAGGTGGGGATGTTGGTGGAAGTGGATGTGGGCATGCAGCGATGTGGCGTTCCGCCAGGTCAGCCCGCACTGGACCTGGCAGAGATCATTGATCAGTGTCCGGGTATCCTCTTTAAAGGTGTGATGGGCTATGAGGGCCATATTATAGGTGAACCCGATGACGAAACCCGTTATGCGGGTTGCCGCACAGCCATGACGCTATTGACCGAGACCGCGGACCATATAAGAAGGAGTGGCCTCGACGTCCCAATCGTCAGTGGAGGCGGAACCGGTACCTACAAAGTAACGGGGACCTTTCCAGGGATCACCGAAGTGCAGGCAGGTTCCTACGTGCTAATGGATGCCACTTACCAGAAACGAATTCCCGAGTTCGACTGCGCCTTGACCGTATATTCGTCCATCGTGAGTCGTCCAAGTGAAGTCTTGGCGGTGGCTGATGCCGGCCTGAAGACCATGACGAATGACATGGGGATTCAGACAATCAGAGACGTTCGGGGGGCAGAACTGATTCGACAGTCGGAAGAGCATGTAAAAATACAACTTCCCGGACAATCCTGCGCGCTACGCCCCGGTGACAAGATCCACATGTATCCAAGTCATGTTTGCACTACCATGAATCTCCACGATAGGATTTACGGAGTAAGGGATGGCATACTCGAAACAATTTGGGATATAGCTGCCCGTGGTAGGAGTCATTAGGACGAGGGCAAGTTCTGTTGGCACGCAGGCACTAAGGCGAGCTGGCCCCCGAGCAGTTCCG